>DASZTR010000057.1:0-6717 GCA_035547955.1 Nitrososphaera sp.
AAGCTCGGGCGAGGAGGGACCTGCAACAACGGAAACGCCAGCCAACGAAGACACGCCACCTGTTGAATTGAACGTCTTTTAATATCTATTGTTAATCGTGGCATGTATGCGTGTCCTCTTTATTCGCAGGTCTTGCATTCAGATTTGGCTCTTTCCCCTGCGTTGTGTTGGACCAAAATGCGAGCTTTCCTTGAGTCCATCTAGATAAGGAACGGCTTGCCCTTAGACGACCTTTGTAGCGTGAGCATTCAACGCAGCTGAAAGAGCGATGACTTTTAGAACGATTCTGGCACACTTGAAGGAGGGGAATTATTGGATGCCAAAGGATGATGATGATAATGGTGAGGAGCGAAAGGACTGCTGTAGGTACTGTGGAGAATGGATAGACATCGAGGGGTTGAGGGTAATTCAAGGCAAAACTATTCGTTTCAGGATGTGCAGCCGTTGCGGCTCCGTAGACCGTATTTGAATAAAATGGCGAAACATAAGCTTTGTCTATGGAAGTTCGGGCCCGAAGCATTTTAGTCAGGATATGTATATTGCAACGGTCTTTGATACCTCGGGTCGTGGGAGCAAAGCCCTCCGGGGCCCCTTTCTATTTTATCATGGATCTAATATATGTAGATGAAAAGCAATACACATGCGTCTCTATTTACTTCTGTGCCATCTCTTTCTGTATTTTCTCGCTCTCTATTCCTTTAGAACCTGCGTAGGCACTATGCACGTTATCTGTGTGAGCAGCCAAGGCGTCATAAGAGTCAAAAGAAGCATCGCACGCGGTGCAGTCATACTGGTGCTGTTCGTCTCTCCTTTCACCTCTCGTTGTTGCTCCTTTTTCAGACATATAGATCATCTTCTGCAATATCTTGGACTGAATAGCTTTAAACAGTTACAACAGGTATTGCAACATTTTGAGTGCATATTCCGAGTATCTTTGGGTTGAAAGATTGAAAAATGGGCGTAGATATCCTATTCGCCTTTTGCAGTATGATGTATGTGGTCATGTGCTTGTGTGATTTAAATATCCAAAAACCTTGATCCTGCGCGTACATATACACATGCGCGGCTTGTTGGCGATCGCTGCAATTGTCATGATGACGCTTCTAACCTCATCACTCCTCACGTCGCAGCATGTAGCTACCGCAGAAGGGTCATTTTCCTTCCAGAATGAAACCAAGTACCTGGATGAGACTAAGATACTACACATTTACGGCGAGATAAAGAACGAGTCGACTACTGCTGCAATGAAAAACGTCCTGATAACGGCATCGTTCTATGATGCAAACGGCACGCTCCTTTCGCAGTCGCAGCAGGCGCCCAAGCTACGCGTGATAAACCCTGGAAACGTTGCGCCCTTTGATATGGTCTACCTTGACTCTGCGAGCGTTGGCAGGGTTGCCAGCTATTCCCTTTCAGCCACGGGCCAGCCCACAGAGATCAAGCCTGCCGGCCTGACCATAGTCTCGTCAAACTCGAGGCTTGACGTACTCGGGCTGTACTACATCAACGTCGACGTTAGAAATGACGGCAACCAGACAGTGACAAACCCCATAGCTATAGCGACTCTGTACGACAGCGCCGGCAAGGTGGTGGCAATAGGCGAGGCTCCTCTGGAAAGCGAGAGCCAGGTGGTCGGAAACATGACAGTCGGCGACAAGGGAGGCGCCGGCATTGTAGTGGCCGAGCGCTTACAGACGTACAAGACCGCAAGCTATGCGCTCGTCGCCGACTCTGACCAGTACGTATCAAGCGTATCCGTGCACAAGGCGGCCGGGCTTGGGGCAAGCGCTAGCACTCCTAGCAATAGCACGCAAAAGAGCGGCTGCCTGATAGCGACTGCCGCGTTCGGGAGCGAGCTTGCCCCACAGGTGCAGGAGCTGCGCGACTTTCGCGATGGCCTTGCGCTCAGGACGATGGCCGGCTCTAGCTTTATGGACGTCTTTAACGGCTGGTACTACTCTTTTAGCCCACAAGTGGCAGACTATGAGCGCGGCCAAGGGTGGCTCAGGAGTACAGTCCGAACCTCCGTCTATCCTTTGCTTGGCATACTCGACCTGAGCACGTCCGTCTTTCAAGCGCTTTCGTTCAACGGCGAAGCGGCCATTGTGGGGGCTGGCCTGATCGCAAGCTCGCTCATCGGCCTGGTTTATTTTGCGCCGCTATCTGCCGTGCTCATCGTCGCCGGCAGGAAAAAGCACTGGGACGCCAAGCGTGCTACATACGCGCTTGCCATCGCGTGGGCTATAAGCGTGGTTGCCGTTGCGATAGGCGAGGCGTCGTCGTCAAACGAAGCCCTCATGGTCGGAACCGCGCTCTTGGTGCTGTCTGCTATCAGCACCGTCATCATCGCGGTGACGCGGGCAGTCAGATTGTAAAGCGCTCTACGACGCCCGTGTTCAGTATCTCCTCGACCTTCTCTACAAACTTGTCCATGTCTATCCCGTAGTACATGCCTGCCGCGTTTTCGAGCTTTTTTCTGGCGCGCCTGAGTATCGACATGCAGATCTCCTTCTCGTCCTTTTCGTCATGCACAAAAGCCGCCGCGACAAGTATCACGCCGTTTAGCAGGTCGCGCTCTGCTCCTGCAGGCGTCTCTTTCCATACTGCCTCAAGCGCCTCATGCGTGCCCCAGTACTTTTCCTCGTTGAATAGCTCAATGGCCCTCTTTATCGCCTCACCTTTCTCCACGCGCCTCTCAACGATGTGCTCGTAGCTGGCAAGGGGTGATATTTTCTCCAGCCTGCCTATCAGGTCGCTTACCTCCATGTCATCTGGAAGGTTTGTGTCAAACTCGATGTATTTTTTTGACACGCGCGAGTCGCGGACTATGGCCCCCACGTCTGCCACCAGCTTTCGGGCCCTTTCGAGGAGTACGACGGCGTCCTTGGGCGTGTATGCGCCGTTCTTGAGGTGTACAAAGTACCTCTGCAACAATTTATGAATGATTCATGCACAGATGCCAAGATAAACTTCGCGAAATAGTGTTATCTAATATTGTTAGATTATACTAATATTTATTACTGCGGCTACCTCCCTTTACCATACGCGATACCAGTGAGTGTCTTGCCATCTTTGCGCCGCTTGCAAGGGCGAGGCCAAAAGTGACCTGGCTTGCCGCGCTAGGGCTCATTGCTGGCCCACCCACTTTCTTTAGCACGTGGTTAGGAGGCTTTGTCGCCCTGCCAGTTCTGTCCGTAGTGTTCCTCGCAGTCGGAGCAGGTGCGGTATTCCCGGTAATCTATGCGAAATTCAACTAATCTGGACGGCAACAAGCGGGACATGGACGAAAAGATGGAAGCGCCAGCGATAACGTTAGCAACAGAAGTTTCTTGAGCGAGCCGTTGGCGGCCGACATAGTAGCAGGCATACTGTTCATTTACCTGACCTCGCTCTTTGTCTGATCATGATGATAGCGGTGGTGTGCATATGTATGTATGTAGTGTGGCCTGACACCAATGAAAGGCAAAAATAGCCTGGAAGGCATTTTCATTCTTGGCAGGGAGGTAAATCACGCAAAACATGACCATGACAAAGAAGACGCTGACAATAGACGACCAGACGTACAAGCGCCTTGTGTCAATCCAGCGCGATATGTCACACGAAAAAAAGCGCGACGTCGATTTTGGAGACGTAATAAACGAGCTGATAAACGTATACCATGATCACCTTGCGTTTTCTGGCGAAAATGCCGGCGGCTAAAAGACTGGGGGAGAGGACTTTAAATTGCCGATGCGCGTTTCTTCACGTGCACATACACATATGCGTCTGATGGTGACGTGGGCTGCGCTGGCAGTCTTGTCTGCTCTTTCTGCATATCCTTTTCTAGCAGTTGCAAACGCCCAAGAGGTTGTCACTAACAATAATAATAATCGCACTATCGAGCTACTGAATTCGGACCATTCCTTTGTGGACGCGCAGGGGATGACAAATGTGGTAGGCATCGTCGATAACCGCGGCTTGGCACCGATAGGCGTCACTATGGCGCTCAACGTCTCTGACAGTTCTGGACATTATTCGACGCTCCATGAAAACCTGTACGGGCGCACGATATATCCCTGGGAGGGAGCTCCGTTCAAGTTCCGACTCCCAGACGGCGTCAAGGCCGTGGGAAAGCCGTACATCGCAAACGTCAGCAACAGCCATGCGAACGTACCATATTATGATACGCTGGTGCTCAACTACACCAACATGGCAGTGGGGCAAGAGCGCGTCTTGACTGGCACAATGAAGAACATCGGCAGCACAGAACTTCGGAACGTCGTCGTCTATGCCTCGGTCCACGACGAAAACATGACAGACCTAGACTCTGTCAGGAGCAACGTCGTACCACTGCTCAAGCCCGGCGAGGAGGCCGTGTTTACGGCGTCGCCGGATCCAGCCGTCAGGGCTCAGGTCTATTACTATAGTTGCGCCGGCGTTGACTATGACTCACCGATAATGACTTTGCCCACAGGCGATGGGAATTTTATCGCCTATGACTTTGAGGCTGTCGCCAAGGTGGGCAGCCTGCGGTACGAAAACGCGACTGACAGCATCGCGTTTGACATCACGCACTATAACCCACATGGCGGGCCGGCGCTCATAAAGATCCCTCAGCCGGCGCAGAATCGGACAGTAGCGGTGATGATGGATGGCAAGCCATATGACAGCGCCACAGTTAACACAGACGGCAAGACCCTGTCCATCAAATTTTTCGTGCCACCCGGCGAACATGCGGTACAGATCCAGGGAGTACGCAACGTGCCAGAGTTCCCGTTTGCTCCCCTTGCCCTTGCGGTCCTAGTGTCTGCAGCCATTGCCGCGACAAGGTTCAAGGCAGCATTTAAAATCTCCTGACCTTTTCCTGTGGGCTGTGGTGCACATCTTTAAGGTGACAAAATCCTCTGAACTTGGAGGAGGAGCAATCCTGGAGCTGTATGACGGCAATAATAATAATAGTGATCTCGCGCTGCTCGAATCCGAGTCATTTTCAGACCTTTATACGTTGAACTTTCACCTGCAAACGCTTGCGACAAAATACAAAACCACCCTAGAGCCTGTCCTCTTTATCGTGCATGACAAAGCTAAAAACAGTGTGGATCTTTCGATGGCAAAGGATGAAAACTCTCTTTTCGTGAGCTAGCCATATCCTCGGTTATTATTATTATCATAGTTGCTTTCTTTGTAGTTGCGGATGGCGACTGATACCTTGCTGGTGGTGTGACAGAGTGGGCATTCTGCCCAGCTGTGGCCGCCAAAGTACTGCCATTCGTGACCGCACCGGCCGTACGTGCATTTTAGCCATCTGCCATGTGGGATCTTGGCCCAGTTGTCCTGCATAGGCTTTCTTGCCCTGCGGGCAGCCCTTGGAAACCTCTTACCGCCATATGCCGGCAATGTGGCCGTACAGCCGTCCTCAGGCAATTTAAAGACAGCTGGCAAAGAATCCGACCATTGCTTGTAGTTTGTGCGTGGATTCACTCTGCCTTCGTTAGTAGTGCATTATTATTAGCGCGACAACATCGCAAGGGCCAGAAAAGCAAGACTTTTTTAATGCTCCTGCCTCTGTATTTTAATGTCTCTATAACTGAATACTCTTGGGATATTTTGCTAGTAGTTGCCGTAAGATTGTTCTATGCCCGTATTGAGTAATATATTAGAAACTATTATTATATCATAATATTAAATATTCATATTAGTATCCAAACTTAAAAAAACATAGTAGTGAAAGAGGAGTACCTGTAAAATTATTGTATTCAACAGCAATCGCACTTTCGACAAGTCTTATATAGACCACGTTGATTATCGGAGACAATGAACAAGGCAATCATTGCAGGGTTGGCTGCCGGTGTTCTGGTAGTGGGGCTAATTTTCAGTCCACTTTTCAATGGATTCCCACTTTCAGCTGCACAGGCCGCTACAACTGGTGTTACCAGGCACTATACCTTGATCGCAAGTGAAAAGGTTGTCCAAGTAGCACCAAATAGTGATCTACATCCTGGCGGAATCATGTACAACGCAATGGTCTTCAACGGCACCATTCCCGGTCCCGTCCTAGCGTCAAACGTAGGCGACACCGTGGAAGTTACCTTGAAGAACGAAGGCAAGACAATTCACAGCCTCGACTTCCATGCCGCAATTGGCCCAAGCCAAGTGCTCTCTGGAAACGTTGCTCCTGGAGAATCCAAGACATGGACCTTCACCACGCCAAACTCTGGCGCATTCCTGTACCACTGTGGTGCTGATGCCCTGAACGGCGTTTGGGAGCACATTGCAAACGGCATGTACGGTGGATTTGTAGTTCACCCAGTAAACGAGAAGCCTGCAAAGGAATTCTATGTCGTATTTGGTGAAATCTACAACAGTGCAGACCCCGGACTATTTAGCAAGGCAAACGCGACAGGGTCCTTTGACCTTGGCAAGTTCTTGCAAGAGCAGCCTGACCTTATACTGACCAACGGCATGGCACACAAGTATGCCCCATCTGTCGGCAGCGCAGTCAAGGTCACGCTGAACAGCAACGCTACAGTCCTTAAGGTGAAGCCCGGTGAGCTCACAAGGTGGTACGTTTTTGCTCCAGGACCGAACGAGGGAGTTTCGTTCCACTTCATTGCAGGCCAGCTTGACGTAAAGGACGGATCATTCCACGGCAGGAGCATGACGACCGAGATGAATGAGGAGACGTGGTGGGTACCAGTAGGCTCTGGTTCAGTGATTGAATCAGTGTTCCCTGAGAAG
>DASZTR010000058.1:0-13091 GCA_035547955.1 Nitrososphaera sp.
TACCGCTTGTAGTCGTTGATAAGGTCGTACTTGTCGCGTTTGCCGTCCTTCGTTTCCTGTACGACAACATCAAGCCTTACATGCAATGAAGAATCGCAAAAATCAGAGAAAGCCTTTATTTTCGCCCTATAGTCTTTTATCGTGTTCTGCTCCATGCCCTCAACAGAGTCTAGGAATTTCTGGAATGTTTTGCTCTTTATCTCTGCGTCCTTTTTCTTGAAAGGCATGGCCCCGCCGCGTAGGAAACAGGTTCTAGTATATGAATTCTATGACATCTATATGTTACATATTTGTATAGTAGAAAACATACACATGAAACAGAGGATGGCAGGGGCCGCGTTTTCGATAAAGACGAGAGAGGCAAAGGACCGATACATCGACTCTCAGTTCAAAAACGCGCTGGACGAGCTTTTGGGCGACGCAGCAAATTTCGGCACGGAACTGGCACTGCAAAAGCTGGTCATGGTGCACATCGCCCTTCAGATAGCCCAGAACCTGGGCATAGACTACCATGCCGCGACCGATGAGTTGTATTACTACATGAGAAAGTGCAACGAAGAAACGCAAGCCCGGCTTGCACAGTTCACCAAGTCCATGATAGAGAGGGGCGCCAGAAAACAATAATGAAAAAGGGAAACGAGAAAGGAAGGGCGTTTGACCTTGACGGACTTTTGACAAAAATAGACAAGGACAGTTACTGGGTCGATTTCATAAAAGTAAGGCACCTTGAGGCCGGCGTGCTTCGGCTGTACCCGGGAGAAGAAGACACGCAGACGCCGCACGACGCCGACGAACTATACTTTGTAGTCGAGGGTAGAGGGTTCATAAGCATGGGAAAGGAGAGCAAGGCGGTGAAAAGAGGCTCGGTGTTGTTCATTCCAGCAGACATGCCACACCATTTCTACGGCAACAGGGACACGTTGGTTGTGCTGTATGTATTTGCTGAGTAGCAATATTTTTGTACATTTATGTATTTGGGAGTGCGCGAGCGCATTCGCGTTTCCAGTACGTCACAAAAAGAACCCATATGCCTAAAAAGAATTAAACTTCCATTTTGATGGGTAACGTGGAGTGGAGACAATCAGACTAGAGGCAATATTATGTGCAACAAGATTTGTCATAAGCTGAGTCTCCATCAGATTCACCAGGAATAAATGGATATGATTTAAATTGACAAGATATTAGCACAAAGAATGAGGCACAGCAGGCGCACGCACTGACACATATTTACTTACATACAAATCTATTCGGGAATGCATGAAGGTTTTGTCATTTAACAAGTCAAAGTAGACTTGGAATAGGTATAAATCAGCCCTTCTCTGAAGGAAAGGGGGAACAATAACCATGCCGATTGCCGATGCTACTAAGAAACAGATCGCCCAGCAACGCAGGCTATACTTCAAGATATGCTTCCACTGCGGCGGCAAAAACCCGATATCCTCAACAAGGTGCAGAAAGTGCCACAGCGATCAGATGCGCCTGAAGAACAGGACATTGGGTGCCAAGAAGTAAAAAAAGGGCGTTAAGTTACCCCCGATTCCATTTTGCGTTTTCAAGACTTTTGGGTGCAAAAGCTACTAGAAAGAAAGAGCCTGGCCAACTATTGCAAGCATTATGTATATGTGCGAATTCACCCGACGTGGTCAGAATAGTTCTTTGTGTGTACAAATTTGGTCAGCAGGCAATCACTGAGTTGGTAGTATATTGCATGCAAATCGCATGTTTTGGTCACAAAGTCATTATTATTGCCCTATCGCGTATAGCATATCAGGCATGGCTTCAGGCGTGCTTGAGCAAGTCAACACATACATGTACCCCCGCACTTTCCCCTGCCCGGCGGCATTATGGCTATCTCACGCGCGGGCAGGGGCGGTTTAAATTTTACGAACAATCAAGTATCCTAATTCAATCTGCTAGCCTCTAGCTCAACAGAAAGTTTTGTATGTCAACTCGTGTGCCGTCCAAATAACTGCACAAGTATATAATCTCGTAAAAAATTAGTGGTAGCAATCGTTGCAAAAGGAAAAGGATGTCAATGTGGTTTTGCTGCACTTCAAGAGAATAGTGCTAACCAACTTAGAATACGATAAAGTAATCGCCGATATTTACAAAAAATAGCAAAAAGTAGCGTAGCCAGCACCACCGAAAAAGAGCTGGAGATAGTACGCTCGCACAAACTCGCTCAGCCCATGAGCTAGATTCAAACTGTCAATTTATTCTCGCCCAGAATAATCTGTCAAGCTTACTAACTTGACGGCAACACTATGACCGTACCGCGCAGCCAAGGGTATGGTTCCCCATGATAGCCAAAAGTGCCTGGCTTTGTAAACATAAATTCAAAAGTCTGATTCGGGCCGATAAGGGTCGCATTATTTGTAGCATGATAAAACTCAGGGTCTGCCGTACTACTGTCTGCTTTGAAACTATGCGCTACAATATCCTTGTTAACCCACGTTACGGTATTGTTCTTGCCGATAACGACTGCAATCAAGGGTGGCTCAAAATCCTTGCCTGAATTTTGACTTGACGCTCCGGTAGGTATTACCACGAGAGATACGACATCTTTCTTTTCGTATTGGGTTTGAAAAGAAGAGCCTGCATCAAGAATAGAAAATGCTGCAATGAGACCTATGCCTACTGCCAGACCTGCCAAAACTGCGGCAGTACTATTAACCATACTCAAAATATCCGCAATTCGCATATTCAACTCATTAATTTATTGCTTTGGAAGATTTAACAACGCAATTGCGATAACCATTGCCAAGCATTTAGTACTAGCATGCTTATTGGAGATAAGTGCAAGACGCTAAGCTGACCATAGACATTTACAGCCGCCTCTATTGCTACGCTAGGCACCTCAGGCCCCGTATGTCAAATTCCTTTAGAAAAAATATCGACATACACGTAGCACTATACTATGAAAATGAGCAAGATAATCAGTCAAGCCTCTTAGACTACCAAGACGCACTTGTTTTCTTTGATGGTTACGACTAGTGTGTACCTTTTTTCTTGTGCGTCTCTAGTGACCAGAAATAAGAGCATCATCTACATTTACACATGCACGTAAATCAAAGCACGATGCCTATCAATGGCGTACCAATGTTCTATCTTAACAATCTTTTCGTCGCAGTCTGACAATACTCGTCAGAAGTAAATTATTGGTGATATCATCAAAAAATCTTTCGATGCCACTAGTTTCTTATCAGAGTCATAGCTGGATATGACGCTAAAAGACATTTACCAACACCAAATTATTCTTGACGATAATCACTATTTTATTCGTTAAATGTCATTGAGAAACATCTTGGACCAATTTTTGCCGAGTGAATGGCACAAATCATAGTCGCTCGATTGCAAAACGGCATCCAGGGACTAAATTCAATTGCTATTACTTTCATACTTTTGCTGCATTGGCGTTCTCGTACTGCTATAATTTTCGCACGTGCTATCTGCAAGCTTGTCTGTATGTGCACAAATTCGGCGACGATTACGATATGAACTCGGCTGCTTGATTCTCGAACGCCAGTTTACGCGGCCCCTACTCGAACAGGTAGTGCCAAAGTACGCGCAGGGGCGGTGGTTGCAGCAATTTGGAGGAGGCAGTGCCTGCACCTGCTCAGGCACGACTGCAGTCGTGCCTGATAACACGACAGTTGCAAGGCGAAAGTATCATAGCTTGATTAACTCGGCAAAGTGTAGACTTTCTATCATGTTCATGTAGTAATCACTACTTTTGACCTACATTTGCAGCATGGTAGAACGATGACAAAGAAACCGATAGCGACTTGGGTTAAATTCTCCATGACAAGGATATTTCTTGTACGTTTTGCTAACTAGCATACGTCACTAATCAATCGCATATTCCTGCTACTTTGCAGTCAAATGGTTTATTCTTGATGATTCAGAATGCCAACTATTCTTCACATGGCGTTAGATAACGAACCATGAAGAGGCACATATTAATACTTGCAATTCGATCGAGTTTTTTGCGCGAGTCAGTTTTACTCATGCAACGTTATTGACTTGCATTGGGGTATATCCGGCTTGCTCAGGTAAATGAGAGTAGAGCTGGCTCGCGCATTTTTCGACTCTGCTTGAATTTGCTCTATGAAAAATCGAACATAACGATAACTTCATACTTACTCGATCATCGGCATGATGAACCAAGCTATGCTTTGTGAATCAAGTACAGGATTCAAATAGTCGCGATATACAATGTTAGAAGAAACCCCTACCTAGATGAAATTCCAAAACTAGGTAGGGGCGCGCTTTTCAGAATTGCATAGGGTATCTTGCTCAAGCACGATTGCATGCATGCTTGATAGTAATCAAACTAGATACCAATGTCTTAAGCATTACTTATCAGTGAATAAGTGTACTGCATACCTAAGAATCATCGTCGTTAGCACACTCGGCATTGTATACCTATGTATCCTAAGGGGGCGATCAGCGACCTATTTTCGCTATGAGGTAACTTCTCTTTCTTCTAGTTCGCCTTTAGTATAAGCGCGACCCTACCAAGTACAGGTTAAGATGGGGTAGATGCGATTGTCGAAACAATGCCTCGTCTTATGTTGGTCATTCGCTCAGGCATGCATGAGAGAATACATAACCGAGCAGAGACACTCGGCACATTAATGCCTTTAAGCTTTGCTTACCTCTGATTGAGTGAATACGGGGTGATTTAGAGTCGTGATCGGGTTTTTGGCTACTACTACTTCTAGTTTTTGAGGCAGTTGACAATCATATACTCCATTGGAATTAATATTGTGCCTTTGTAATACTATCTAGTCTTTATTGAATACGATATTGCCGCACCATAAATTACAGAATTACAAAATCTGTTTCACGCTCAAATCGTATCTTTTGGCTAGTCAATTTTGTAATTTCAAATAGGGCGAAAGTCCAAGTTTGTGGCGACTGGCTATTTTCTCTGCCATGTGTGCGGGCTTGTCTATAGGGAACAATAGGCATCAAAAACATATACATTCAGCAAGGCTGGGTTAATGGTCGACGCCGGGCAACAATCGGCGTCATATGAAACCGGGTCAGATCGTATACAGCAGACAGATCGTCAAGTTCCAGGGGGTCTGCAAGTTCTGCGATTGAGAGCGATAAAATCAAGTGGATGGGGAGAGATTCGAACTCTCGACCACCTGTGTGTGAGACAGGTATCCTAACCAGGCTAGACTACCCATCCACTACTTACGTGCTTGCTTTCGATTGACCGATAATATATGTCCAGCTACGTTCCTTCAGAGAACCCGTCAAGGTACGCTTTCTGCTCCTGTGTGAGGATGTCGATGTCGATGCCCATCGACTGCAGTTTTGCAAGCGCGATTTCCTGGTCCTGTTGTTTGTCGATGTTGTAAACGATTGGCTTCATAGTCCCCTTTGACTGCGCCAGCCTGAGCACTGACAGGAACTGGTTTGCAAAGCTCATGTCCATCACCTCCGACGGGTGCCCTTCTGCTGCAGCAAGGTTGACGAGCCTGCCCTCGCCTATCAGATAGACGCGGCTCCCGCTCTTGAGGCTGTATTGCATAGTGTATTTGTTGATCTCTTTTTTCGGTTCGCTTGACTGCTTTTCAAGGTCGGGAAGTGATATCTCGACGTTAAAGTGGCCTGCGTTTGCAAGTATAGCGCCATCCTTCATCTTGGCAATGTCGTCTGCGACTATCACATCCTTGCAGCCCGTAGTGGTTATGAAAACGTCGCCGATCTCGGCGGCATTGTTCATGGTCGCCACGGAATAGCCGTCGAGCTTCGCCTTGAGGGCCGCTATCGGGTCGACCTCGGTAACTATGACGTTTGCCCCAAGGCCGGACGCCCTCTTGGCCACCCCCTTGCCTACGTGGCCATATCCTGCAACCACTACGTTCTTGCCGGACAGGAGCACGTTTGTCGCCCTTATGATGCCGTCCAGCGCCGACTGCCCTGTGCCGTAGACGTTGTCAAAGTCATGCTTGGTTTCGGCGTCGTTTACCGCTATCACGGGATAGAGTAGCTTTCCTGCTTTTTGCAGCGCGCGCAGGCGCACAACCCCAGTCGTTGTCTCTTCGGTGCCGCCGTACAGCGGGCCGGCAAGGCCATCCTTCTTGCCCCCTTGCTCCAGCGCCTTGTGCATCTCCACCGTCAGATCTGCCCCGTCGTCGATTGTAATGTGCGGGTTTAATTTCATCGAGGCGTGTATGTCGTCATAATATTCTTTCGTGGAAACGCCCCTGCTTGCAAAAACGGAAATGCCGTCGTGCTTGACCAGAGATGCGGCCACGTCGTCCTGCGTCGAAAGCGGGTTGCACCCGCACCAGGATATCTCTGCCCCGGCGGCTTTTAGTGTCCTTGCCAGCACGCCTGTCTCTTTGGTCACGTGCAGGCATCCTGTAACCCGTATCCCTTTTAGTGGCTGGGTCTCGCCGTATTTCTTTCTTAATGCAACAAGAACGGGCATGTGTGCCTCTGCCCAGTCGATGCGCTTCTTGCCTTCCTCGGCAAGCGCAAGGTCTTTGACTCGATATTCCATGAAAACTGCAAGGCCGGTGCCATATATTACGTGTTCGATGGCTGACTAGCTAGAGCAGGTTGCGCCGAAGCATTATCGACATCACGTGCTCGTCAGTCACAGGCGCAAAGTCCTCGTAAAACTCGCCCACAGCGCCAAAGTCCGCCGGCGCTGCAAGAACCACTACAGCATCTGCCTCATGTTTTAGCGCCTCCACGGTCTGCGCCGGCGCCACGGGTGCGGCTAGCGTGAGCGATGCGGGATGCTGTTTTTTTACCCACCTTGCAGCCGCTATTGCGGTAGCGCCTGTGGCGACTCCGTCGTCCACAAGGACGACATCTCTCCCGCGTATGTCGTACGGGAGGCCAGCCTTGCGATACTTGGACTGCCGCCGCCTTATCTCTGCCATCTGCTTTTCCTTTTCCTTCTCAATATATTCCTGCTTTACCTTGAGCGCTATTACCACGTAGCGGTTGACATAGTCGGTCCCGTCGGCCATGACTGCGCCAATTGCAAGTTCTTCATTTCCGGGCGCTCCGAGCTTCCTTGGGATCACGATGTCAAAGCCCGCCGCCAGCTTTCCTGCTACAATGTCTGCAAGGACGACCCCGCCCCTAGGTATGCCAAGAATGAGTGCACCCTTTCTCATGGTTGTTGTCGTCGGCGCAAGCATTTTTGCAAGCGCGTTCCCCGCGTCTGCCCGGTTCTGAAACTTCACTACAGCATACGTTTTGCCGGCGCCGTTTTTAAGCATTAGCGTATGCGTATGTCCAAAACTATAATTCTGCCATGCCTCTTTCTTTTCGCTGCATTCACATATGCGCAGGGTCCAGATAGCGGTCATTGGCTACAACGGAGACATGTGCACGGACGCGGCGAGGGAGGCAGCATACAAGGTCGGGAGCGAGATTGCAAAGGCAGGAGCGGTGCTGGTATGTGGTGGCCTTGGCGGTGTCATGGAGGAGGCGTGTAGAGGCGCCAAGGAAAGCGGCGGAACCACAGTTGGCATTATACCGCAGGACGACTTTTGCTATGCCAACAAATATTGTGACATAGTAGTCTGCTCGACCATCGGCTTTGCGCGCGACTTTATGGTTGCAGGGTCGGCTGACGGCATCATTGCAGTAGGCGGCGGAGTGGGAACACTTATCGAGCTGTCAGCAGGGTACATGATGAAAAAACCGATGGCCGCGGTGAAAGGTAGCGGAGGGACTGCCGACTTGTATGCCGGCAAGTATCTTGACGTACGCAAGCGGGCAGTAATAATCATGGCGGCAAGTGCAAAAGAGGCAGTAGAAAATATTATGGACAAAATAAAAGAGGAGAAGAATAATGATGCCGGACGGGGGCACGACAGTCTACGAGACAAGGCGTGATGTTGCTAACACGCATATGCATCAGTAGCCTCTTCCAATGCTCGCACACACTTACCCAAAGGGTATGAGCACGTGCGCCCTGGCAGCCACAGCAACTGGCACAAAGAGCCTATACCCTTTTTGCGCAGTCCTGACGGATCGTGCTTTTCCGGTTCGGCACCATCTATACGCAGAAAAAGGATTTAAGATTTTCTGCCATTTTGCGCAGCCAAGTCAGGCCTGGTAGTTGACGAGATATCGGTCAGGCTGGTAAAACTGCCCGTAATTTGCAGCCAATGCCTTCAGCGTCTTGACCACGTTTTCCGGGCCAAATTCTTGCACCGTCACAAACAGATCCTTCTTCAAACCCATGCCGAGTTTCAGCGCCTTTTCTAGTTCTGCCCTATCGCATACGCCGTTTGTGATAAGCCACGCGGCGTTGTTTGCCGCCACCGCGAGTAGTTTTATCGGGTCGTAAGTGTTTGCCTCCTGCTCTGTCAGGTTGACGCGCTCGTACTTGTCGCCCTTGTACTCGTAAAAGCCTTTGCCAGTCTTTTGGCCAAGGTTCTTCTCGTCAAACAGCTGCTTGATTTTTGGGTGTGGCAGTATCACCTTGGCGTCACGCATATGCATCTCTACCGTCGCCTTGTGAATCACGTCAAGGCCCGTGTAGTCGGCAAGCTCGAAAATCCCCATCGGAAAAGACATGCGGAACTTGACCGCCGAATCTATCTGCGTCATGGAGGCATTGTCGCGCTCCATGCAGTATGCCGCCTCGTGCACCAGCGGGATGAATACGCGGTTTACGATAAAGCCAGGCACGTCTTTTTTGCACAGGACAGGCTCCTTGCCTACCTTTTTGCAAAAGCCCATCGCCATGTCGACCATGTCGGGATTGCTCTTTGCGCCAGGTATCACTTCCACAAGGGGCATAAGCTGCGGCGGGTTGAAAAAGTGCAGGCCTATAAAGCGCTCCGGCCTGCTGGTGAGTGCGGCCATGTCAGTTATCGGGAGTGTGCTCGTATTTGACGCATAGAGCGTCTTGTTTTCTGCGACGCTGTCAACCTCAGCGTACACTTTTTTCTTCAGGTTCATGTCCTCCGGCACCGCCTCTATGAGAAGGTCTGCGCCCTTTAGGGCGGCCTTTAGGTCGACGACCGGCGTGATCCGTGCAAATATCCTCTCTGCGTCTTGCTGCGACAGCTTTTGCTTCTCGACCAGCTTGCCAAGCGACCACTTGATCTTTTCCATCGCTCTGTCAAGGAACGACTGCTCTATGTCGCGGAGTGTAACTGTATAGCCGGCCATAGCGGAAACCTGCGCAATGCCATGGCCCATAACGCCAGAGCCAAGGACGGTTATCTTGTTTATCGAGACAGACATATTTTTCTATTACTATGCACAAGATGATGGCCGGTAATTTTTAATGTTGCTATCCTACTAACATGATAGCACATCAACACTTAAAAGACGGAAAAAAAGAATCGAACAGACGTATATGGCTGCGCGTAAGAACACGTCGCGCAAAAAGCGACTGATGAAAAAGACCAGACAGAACCAGCCGGTTCCAGCGTGGGTCATCATCAGGACCAGCAGGAAGGTCAGGACCAACCCCAAGCGAAGGCTTTGGCGCAGGTCTGACGTCAAAGTTGGATAATAAATAAGAGAGAGAAACAGGTGAAGAGAAAGAAAAATGTCATCATCGGTTGAGGAAAACATTACCCGCGTTTACACTATCAACCTTGGAAGGGCTTGGCTCACACCAGAGCACAAGAGGACCGACCGGGTCATTAACATGATAAAAGAATTTGCGAGAAAACACATGAAGTCCGGCGATGTTAAGCTCGATCAGGATCTCAACAGGCAGATGTGGTCCAGGGGCAAGACCAACCCGCCAAGGAAAGTTAGGGTTAAGATGGTAAAGGACGAAGATGATGTAGTCACGGTCTCGCTGTACGAAGAGCCAGCTGAGGCCGCGCCAGCTTCCGCACTAACAACAACAGAAGCGCCACCGGCTGCAACGACAGCGACAGAAGAGACGAAGGCAGAAGAAGAAAAGACGCAGAGTAAATGATAGATGTCTGCTCTGTCTGCTACAAATTTTTGCAGACGATATATGACAAGAAAAAGATGAAAGAAGTCAGACTGGTGCCCGCCGACCAAGAATGCAAGAGTATGTACCACAAGAAACTGACAGACTCTTTCAAGACTTGACGTAATGATAATCACAGGTCTCACATTTCTCAAATACGGTTCCATCTAGATGGTCGAAATGAGCGCCGCATTCCTTGCAGGTATGGTGGATATCGAGGTATCCGTCTGGCGCGGTAAAGCTCTTGCCCTCAAGCTTTTGGCCCTTGCATACTATGCACCGGCAGCCACACTGGATTATTCTTTCTTCCAACGCCCCCTCTTCACTACCACAAAAAGGACGGCGTTTTTCTATAATAACCTACTCGATGACAGGAATTAATGTCGCGAGCATTTCCAGGTCAGGTGCAGAGTCAGGCTCGTCCCAGTCGAGATGGCTGCCTGCTGAAAAGATCTCGCCCAGTGGGTCGTACGCATCAAAGCGAGTCTTTTGCGGCGCCGAGGCGACAACGTGCACCCTCACGCCACCATCAACACTATCTGCCGCAACAGAGGATATTGCAACTTCTGTCGTCCCCTCCTCCTTGAATATGCCCTGCGCAAAGCCAACCAGTTGGTTCAACTGCGAGATCGGGAGCTTGTCGCCCCCCGTGACGTAGACGACTGTGCGCCTTATGGCGTTAGTGTCAGCAATATTCTGGTATAGCATTGAGACAGAGTCCCTCAGGGATGCCTGCGAATCAGACAGCATCCTGCTGGTCGAAAGCAGGTTCAAGTCCGGCCTGACGCTCCTTGAGGCAATGGACGATGCTACCTCGACGATGGCACAGTTAGTTATTGAATAGCATTCCTCCTTTGAGAGCTCAGGATTGTTGTCCAAGAACGCATCGTTGTCCATCACCACTGTCGAGTCAGACGCCTCTCGCAGCCGCTTCAGCGACACGCCTGCTGAAAATATGCGATCCTTCTCAAACCCAAAGGGCATTATTGCAAAAGAGATCACGGCTGTATTTGAGGAAGAAGTGTTATTGTGGGCAGCATTGCAGACCAGAGGCGCAATAGCCGCACCCGCCCTTCCTGCAAGATTTGCAATGACAAGCACTGTTCCAAAGCCCTCAAGCTTGTTCATGATCTGCCCCAGCTTTGCAGATGCAAAAGACCTCAGCTTGTATGCAGATGGATTGACCCACTTGCCAGAGTTGATGAAAATAGAGTTGTTGCTGCCAACAAGGTCTCGCTTGTCGTTGCTCACCAGCAGGCATTCGCAGCCGATTGTTTCGCTTACTTCCCTTGCCAGCTTGCTTCCAGCGCCGCCGATCCCCACGACAAGCAGCGGATTCTTGATCAAAACGTCTTCCGACATGATCCCCCGTCTCCCCCTTGCAACAGTAGCTCGCGAAAGTTAAAAAGCTTTGGAGATTAGCGGCCGGCCACGTGTGGTGTAACAAATTTGAGCTGTTACAGGATTGCGCGGGCTTTCAAAGAAAAGCTAGAAAAATCGTAAACCTCGACGCGTATTTTTTCTCCCAGCTTGAAATCGTCCGGCTTGCCGGAGAGGACCACTGGCTTGTATGCATAGTTCCTGCCCTGGGCGACCTTGCCAATTTCGTCTATTACGACATCACCCTGCCAGCCCTCCCACGAGGCGTTGCGCCTTTTTGCAATGTCACGTACAAGCCTCGTAAGCCGCTCGGACCTTTCTTTTGCCACCTGTGTGCTCACCCTACTATATTTCATCTTGGCGGACTCTGTCCCCGGCCGGGCGCTGTACCGTGAGATGTTGACTACGTCGGCCTGAGCCTCTCTGAGGAGATCAAGAGTCTTTTGAAAGTCCTGTTCGGTTTCTGAAGGAAAGCCGACTATGACGTCAGTAGATATCGTAAAATCAGGCATTTTTGCCCTCAGCGTTTTTACCGCGTCCAGAAACACCTGCGCGGTGTGGCCACGCTTCATCTTTCTCAATATCCTTTCGCTCCCGCTCTGCACAGGCATGTGGATGAACCTAAACAGCCTGTCGCCGTGCTTGAGATACGCGTCGGCTATCTCGTCCACCATGTCGGGCATGTACTGCGGGTTTAGCATACCGACGCGGATTTTAAAATCGCTGCCATCGATCCCTGTGCACACCCTCAAGAGCTCTGCAAGGTTCGTACCCATGTCCCGCCCGTAGCATCCGCTATCAGTCGAGGTGAGCCAGACCTCCTTGCAGCCTGCTGCGACGTCGTCTCTCACCTGCCTTGCAATGTCGCCTATCCTGTAGCTGTGTAGCCACCCCTTGGCGAGCTTTGTCTGGCAGAACGTGCACTCACTCATACACCCGCTTGCGATCTCGACAATGCTTACTACAGGGTTTATCCTGACCCTTGGGATGTTGACCTTCTCGGTTTTAGAATCTTCAAGTGCAACCTGGCGGCTTCCAGAGAATGCAGAATTGACGACGTCCGCCGAAAGCTCAAGGGAGTGGGGCCCCATCAGGCTTGCCGCCGGGCTGAGCAACTCCACCATCGCCCTGTCGGCCTTTGGGAGGCAGCCTGCAACGACTAGGGGCTTGCCTGTCTGGCCAAGTTGCTTGATCCGGTGGACCATCTTGTGCTCCGTCGTATCCTTTACAGAACAGGTCACTATGACGTTGAGGGAACCTTCTTTGCTGCTCGATGCAATCTCGTAACCGGCGTTCTTTAGGAGGCCGGTTATCATTTCCGAGTCCGCCATGCTGGCAGAGCAGCCGTACGCCTCTATCCACACCTTCTTGCCCACTGTTGTTGCAGCTGGCTCACTTTCCACTCTACTCCCTCCTTCCTGCCTTTTGATGAGATGAATTGACTCTATTAGCTTGGGCTTGAGCGACCTGACGTACATATGTATGCGTACTGCGTTTGGTAGAAAGTATTGGTTTAAAAATCCTATGCTTATTTTGGAAAAAGGCCCATGTTCGCAAGGACAGAGCTGGGCAGAGCGTGAAGAACTAAACCGAAAGAGAAAGAGAAAGAGAGAAAGAGAGAAGATATAGGTGTTTTTTACGCTTTTTTGTTTTGTGACCAGACCTCTGACAAGATGGCGACATAGGTCGTTACAAGCGCCCCGGATTCCATCGCGTCGCGGTGGTTTTCCATGTCGTTTCCAAGCGCCATAGTGAGCGCCTT
>DASZTR010000059.1:0-3642 GCA_035547955.1 Nitrososphaera sp.
CCGTTCCACCTAGGTCGTAGGTCACGTACTTGTTCTCGTTTATGACGTCCTCTGTGGCCTTGAATATGGCCTTGCATATTTCGCGCTCGCCAAGATAGTCTGCCATCCACGCGCCAGAAAGCACGGTTGCCACGGGGTTGACCTTGTCCTTGCCTGCGTATTTCGGCGCGGAGCCGTGCGCCGGCTCGAACATCGCATAGTCGTCGCCATAGTTGCCAGAGTAGACGTTTCCGATGGAGCCGACGTTGCCGGACGCACATTCCGATATCACGTCCATGAACAGGTTGGTGCTCACAAGCACGTTTTTGTTAAAGCGCTCCGGGTTCTTGACCAGCTGCTGTGTCATGTTGTCGATATAGTATTCTTCGTACTCTATCCCCTTGAAATCCTTGGCCGCGTTTTCTATAGTCGACCAGAATATGCCGTCCGTCTCCTTCAGGATGTTGCGCTTTGTGATTGCGACCACTTTTTTCCAGCCGTTGTCTTTGGCGACCTCAAATGCCTTCCTTGAAATGCGCTCGCACCCCTTCCTTGTAGTCTTGCGGATCGCAATTGCAGAGTCGTCGCTCGTCTTGAACTCGATTCCTGCATAAAGACCTTCGGTGGCTTCACGGACGCAGATGAAATCAAGCTGCTTTGCGGCGTTGGCGTACGTCTTTATTGGGCGTATATTGCCGTAAAGCTGGAACTTTTGCCTGATGCTGACTGCTACACTCCTTGGGGCGTTTGGCACGGGCACAGTAGTTGTCGGACCCTTGAAGCAGGCGTCTGACTCTTCAAGGAGCTTCCAGACCTCGTCGGAAATGTACGTGTTGCCGCCGTTCTTTTCCCACCATTCAGAGCCAGCGTCGCACTGGACCATCTCCATCTTTGTGTTGCACGCTTTGAGAATCTTGACCATCGCGTTTACGAGCTCGGGCCCCGTCCCGTCCCCTCTGATTATAGCAGCAGTACTCTTTTTAGCCAAATCGAATCAACGCGGGAGCTCGCGCATTCCTATTTAATTCTTCTACTTTTTTCCCCTTCTACCCTTCCTTTCCTTCTCTCTTTCTCTTACTTGTGAGTGAGCTCCATCCTCACCACCATCTCCTTGGTGAAGACCGGAACGCTCTTTATGTCGGGAACCTTGGTGAACTCGTTCTTTTCAGAAAAATACGAGTACTGGATGTTATAGTTATCCAAGGTCAAAACCTTCTCCACGTTGCTGCCTGTCGAGTTATCGACCACGGTTATCGTCCTGTTGTCGTACGAGTAGACGTGCATAAAGTCCACCATCGACAGTTTCACAGGCCTGATGTACTCAATGTGCACGCCGTCTCCGACCTTGTCAGTGTGTATGGGGCGCAGGCATTCTTGGCCGTCTTTGGGCTGATGGCCCACGTCGCCGGGTAGCTGCATAGGCTGACCGTCCACAACCACCTCAATCCTGGGGAAAAGCTGGAACGTCTCTACGTTGTGGTTCTTCAGGCATATCTGCCAAGGGGGCGGCGGAGGATACAGCTGCGCAAACAAGAGCGAGCCAAGGGTGGCGCCACCCATGATGATCGGGATGATAAGCATCTCCTTCTTGCCGAGCCTCTTTCTCGGCTTTTCCTCCTTTATCTTGCGTTTTGGCATTTTTGTGTCGTCCTCGCCCTACTGCTGCTGTATACCCTAATTTTTGAAGGCGTTAATATAACATTGCTTTTTTCTGGTTATGTCAGGTCGTTCGGTTGTCCGACAATTTGACAATGCCGGCTGCAAAAATCCCTCTCGCCTCAAATATGAGATGATTACGAGGCAAACAATCAACCTTGCAGGATCTACTTTAGTTTAACCCTCGACCCAATTTTACTTGCCGGGTACAGGTAACTTTGGAATCTATCCGATGCCTGATTGTGTGGATTATGTGTCGTACGCATAAGCGCTTGTGCGTGCGCGTTTCCAGTAATCTACTACCACTACAAGCGTAGTTGTAGGGTCGTGGTGGGTGGGTAGCTACTCGCTAGTTTGTAATTTCAAGTTGGTTCTTCATTTTTCTCCGTGGTATGGTATGTATGCCATCTTTGCAAGCATAGGAATCTTTGCCGAGAGCCGCAGAATGAGCGAGGGACGCAGTCAAATTATAGGTTGTCCTTAAGTATGAACTCTTGAGAGTGTCAACAACAGCAACAATCAAGGATGTGGACCCTTATTTCCACATCACACCTGCGCGCCTTTGGCAACGTGTTATATAGCACAGGCTGTAAAAAATAAAAGAGATGCGCCTTGTCCAGCTATCAGACATACACGTCGGCAGCCTCTTTTTGCAACAAGCGTTTGACACCGTAGTGGACGAAGTGAACAAGCTAAAGCCAGACGCAATAATAATCACCGGCGACCTCACTGACGAGGGCATCCTGCCGCAGTTTGAAAAAGCGCGGAACGAAATAAAGCGGTTTGAGTGCCCAAACGTCATAGTAATCGCAGGCAACCACGACTATCGTCACACGGGATATTTGCTCTTCAAAAAATTCTTTCCCACAAAGCAACACGTCTACGAGTTTGGCGATGCCATCATCTTGACTCTCGGCACTGCAAGGCCCGACAGGGACGAGGGCGAGGTAGGATACCGACAGAACTTGTGGATGGAAAAGACGCTTGCAAAATACGCAGACAAGGTCAAGATAGTGGCAATGCACCATCACCTGGTGGGAATACCTGACACGGGCACCGACAAGATCCTCATCCTTGACGCCGGCGACACGCTCCGGACCTGCCTCCAGTCAAAGGTAAATCTGGTCTTGTGCGGCCACAAGCACAGGCCGTGGATGTGGAAGCTTGGCTCGCTTGAAATCGGCTACGCCGGAACTACCTCTTCGAGCAGGTTCCGGGGGTTCTTTGAAAACTCGTACAACATCATCGAGATAGAAGATCACAAGACACGCGTCGACATCAAGATCGTGGGCAAAAAGCGCTTTTCACTTTCCGACCTTGTAGATATGTACAAGCCGTTCCTCGAAGAAAAGCATGATTATTAATGTGGCATCCTTCAATCTTAGTTGGCAGCTGTGAAGACTCAGAGTTAATCCTGACTTTGGTGAAGAGAAGGCATTTGACTGAGCTGCCGCTCGATTTTCAGATACCTTGCATTAAGATAAGCGTGATTGATAATCATTGATGCTCACTTATTATGATGCATTATAATAATGCATAATACATTAATTAATTATATAATTCGCATATTCGCGTTTATTACGGTTATAGAAATTGATAATTATATCAGCAATTTTAGAATACAGATTAATATAGCCGAATGCTTACATGTTGATTACATGGCGCAGATGCCAGCACTGATACCAAAAGAAGTCGAAATCCAAAGACTGAAGAAGATCTACGTAATGGTAATCATGCTCGGTTCCATCGCTGCCTCCGTCGAAGTGGACAACTTCGTCGATGGCTCGCTGCACCAGACCGCAATCAGAGACTCTGCCTTCACGCCGGCGCACTGGTGGCTGTACAGCCACTTTGTAGCCCTCCCTGTAGGCTGGGGTATGGTTGCGATGTATGACAGAAAAGTACCGATACTCAGAGGTCCAGGCAACTCTATGAACACTGGCCTAAAGATAACCATCATTGGCTATCTGGCGACAATGTTCACAATTGGAGTCAACGAGATGTGGC
>DASZTR010000060.1:0-17132 GCA_035547955.1 Nitrososphaera sp.
AGCAGTATCTCTGTTGAAAACATGCCGCGCTTTAGCATCATCGTGGAGATGTCTTCGTACTTGACGGCTGTGATATTTGCGCAGAAACCAAACATTTTAGGATCCTTGAAAAGCACGCGATCTGTCGTGACGTATATGCTGTCCGGTGATGAAATTAGTCCGCCAGGAACGACTTTGGACTGCGATGCCACTAGGAGTATCTCTTCTCTAGGCATCAGCAGGCTGGCTATGTCCCGGTCAATCCTTTCAAGCATCATTTTTTGGCGACGGTAGACCTGTAGGGTTTTTTTACTAAAATAGGTAATGTAATATCGTTCTTGATAATTCTAATAGGGACTGACAGGTTAGTTTTTTTATCCCAACTCAGTTTTGTGACTCAGTGTGCAGTAGGATATGTCTGCAATGTCTCCTCCCGGCAAGGCGCCCGTCATAGTATATACAGGCAAAGGCAAGGGCAAGACGACTGCGGCGCTTGGAATAGTGCTCCGGGCGGTGGGCCACGGCCATAGAGTAGGTATGATCCAGTTCATCAAGGGAGAGTGGTACTATGGCGAGCTGACCAGCTCAAAACGACTAGAGCCAGAATTTGAAATGATAGCTGCCGGCAAGGGGTTCGTGGGCATCATAGACGACGACCATCCGATAGAGGAGCACCAAAAAGCTGCGAGGGATGCGGTGGCTCTTGTCAAAGAAAAGCTTGCGTCGGGTCAGTATGACGTCATGATACTTGACGAGATAAACTACGCAGTCAATCTCAACCTGATAACCGTAGACGATGTCCTTGCCGTAATCGCGGCCAAACCAGACAGGACGACGCTTGTTCTAACGGGCAACTATGCACACGAAAAAGTGATACAGGCTGCAGACCTTGTGACCGAGATGCGGCAGATAAAGCACCCTTTTCAAAAGGGGATAAAGGCCAGAAAGGGCATCGACTTTTAGAGAGAGAAGGCTAGTAATATAGAAACCTGGGATAAACCTTAAAGTATGGTCTGCGCCTGCGTAAAGCACGATATTTGTCGCCACCATTCCCTTCATTATCCTCATCAGTTCATCAAGAGGTCTTTCGTTGTTTGGACAATGACAAGTTAGTCGTTGCCACTGCGGTGAAAGGGGCCGCCGGCCACGGCGCCCACGTGGGCGCCTCATGCTACCGCGTGGTGGAGAATTTCCGGCCGCCAATAGAGCTCATGAACGGCGCAGTACAAAAGACCCGTCCTGCAATTGGAAAGCAGTGGCACGCCGAATATTCAGCTTTGTCAATAAAAAGAGAAAGTCATTCCGGGGTTAGAAGTGAAGAGGGAAAAACGTGAAGCACCTTATTCGAAAATGCACTGCCTGCGGCGCGTATACGCTTGCAAACACGTGCCCAAAGTGCAGCGCACAGACTGCCGATCCTCATCCACCAAAATACTCGCCTGATGACAAGTACGTACGCTACAGGGTGGCAGAGCGTTACGAGGAAGATGAAAGAGAAGGCGACAAGGATTATAAGTAAAGTTGCGGCCCTGACTCTTGCACGTTGAGATTTGCCATCGCAGGTGCGGGAGTAGCCGGGAGCTATCTTGGCAACATGCTCCAGAGACGCGGCCATGAAGTACACGTGTTCGAATCATCTAGGCCTGAGAACCACTGGCCTGTGTGCGCCTGGGGTGCATCGCGGCACATGCTGGCCAAGTTTTCGCAAAATGCCGGACTGGATTTTAAAGATTACATAATGCACGTCGGCCAGAGGCTGCGCATGGACCTCCCGGCAGGCAAGGTGGAATACCTCGACCTGAAAGGGCTCGTTACCTATGACAAGCACAGGTGGGAGCACGACCTGATGCAGGGGCTGGAGGTCAATTACGGGACCAAGGTGACAAAAGAGGATTTCCCGTTTGAAAAATACGATTATGTCCTTGACTGCACGGGGCTGCACCGCACGCTACTGCCCAAATCAGATGAGGACTTTATGATCCCCGCTTATGAATACCTGCTTGAGTGCGTAAAAGGTGAGGATGAGTTTTACACGATCGGCTATAAAGGCGCAAAGGGGTATTTCTGGTACTTTCCGCTCGGCGACGGCAGGGGGTACATGGGTGCCGGCGACGTAGAAAAGAAATACCACGGCATAAAAGAGTTCTTTGAGCGGCACCCTGAAGCTAGGACGGTCAAGAAAATCGGCAGGCCGATACGTCTTGCACCGCCGAAAAAGATGGAGCCTTTCTTTGGTGGAAAAAATGTGGTGGGAGTTGGCGAGTCAATCGGCTGCGTATTTCCTATGCTTGGCGAAGGCATCATCCCGTCGCTCTTGTGTTGCGACTTTTTCCTTGGAGCCCTTGACGACAAGAAAGGAAGCCTCGATTCCAAGAAATATCGAAAGAAAGTGCTTTCCTATTTTGACTATTATGACGACGTCTACCGCATCGTGAGGTTAAAGATGGATGGCAAGCTGTCCACCATACGCCATGCAAACCTCCTAATGAGCATGTATGGCCACATGAAAAAGGAGGAGAGTCGCTTTGGGTTTGAGGTCAGCCTCGACAAGATGAACCGGCTGGTAAACGCTTTATAGCAGAGGCCAGTAGGCGCTAGCTAGCACCAAGTTGTTGAAGGCAAAAAGCCCTTCCGAATCCGAGGCAGAGACTACTGTACTCATGATGCCGCCAGACGCAAACCCAATGGGGAATGTCTTTGGAGGCGTAATACTGAAACACGTGGATCTCATTGCGGGCATCGTCGCCAAGAGGCACGTCGGGCACCCAAACGTTGTTACGGCAGCGATGGACAGGATGACTTTTCTAAAGCCCGTGTTCATAGGCAACGCGCTTGTGCTGTCTGCGAGGATAAACTACGTAAAGAGGTCGTCAATGGAAGTTGAAGTCACCGTTGAATCTGAGGATTATGACAACGGCAAAAGAGTTGGGACGGGCACCGCGTTCGTGACGCTCGTTGCGCTCGACAAGCGCGGGAAGACGACGGAGGTGCCACCGCTCCTGTTGGAAACAGACGAGGACAAGAAGCGCTTCTTGGAAGGAGAAAAGCGGATGCAGCAGCGGCTCCGTGAGGCCGGCAAACTATAGCGG
Organism: Nitrososphaera sp.; assembly: GCA_035547955.1. Taxonomy (GTDB): domain Archaea; phylum Thermoproteota; class Nitrososphaeria; order Nitrososphaerales; family Nitrososphaeraceae; genus Nitrososphaera. Next base: position 3,069 of record DASZTR010000060.1, read on the forward strand.
GTCTCTTACTCGAAATACTCAAGCTCTTCGGATTCACTATCATCATCTTCGTCATCGCCTTCAATGTCTGCCGCGGCGTCTCCTTCTAAGAGCTCGGCCGGCTCCTCTGCTTTTGCTTGTCCTCTCTTTTCGAGGTTTGCATTGAGCCTGCGAAGCTCTGCGAGTATCTCACGCAAGAGCACCAGCTGCTCGTCCTCTCTCCCTTTCATTACTGTCTTATGTGCCACGGACTTTTTCTCCCCCATTCTGCCTCTGACATAATTGATTAAAGTCTCTCTAGCTGCCGTAGCGCTTTTCTAGATCCATGTATTTTTGCAAATCAACAAACTCGTTGAAATCCTTGAACGTGACCATCATCTTGCGCGTGTTTTTTGTGTAACTGGTTTTTTTCAGCTCTAAAAACACCTCGCGCATGGCGTATGTCGCACTGTATAGGCCCGACAGGGGCCATACTGCTATCCTATAGCCGAGCTTTAGCAGTTCCGGGCCCGTGAGGTTCGGTGTTACGCCGTCCTCTATCATGTTTGCTACAAGGGGTCCGCCTACCTCGTCGGCGACCTTTTTCAGCTCTTCTATAGTCCTTGGCGCTTCGACAAACACCACGTCGGCGCCGGCCTTTCTGTACGCCTTGCCCCTCTCTATCGCTTCGTCAAGGCCCAACGGGGCCCTTGCGTCGGTCCGCGCGACAATGATGAAATCGTCCTTGCTCCTTCTCGCATCGACTGCCGCCTTTAGTTTTTGCAAATAGTCATCCTTTGCGATGACGTCTTTTCCGACCATGTGGCCACATCTCTTCGGCCATACCTGGTCCTCAAGGAACACCCCTGCCGCACCGAGAGCTTCAAGGTCTTGGACTAGCCTCCATACGTTGAGAGGGTTGCCATAGCCGGTGTCTGCGTCTACCAGCACGGGGACGCTGACGGCGCGTATTATTCGCCTTGCGTTGTCTACCGTTTCCCCTGCATTTAAAAACCCAAAATCTGGCATGCCGAGGAGCGCGGCTGACGAACCGTATCCTGTCTGGAACATTGCTTCAAACCCTACCTGCTCGGCAATTCTTGCACTCAACGCATCAAACACGCCTGGCAAAACTATTATCTTGTTCTTCTCCTCAAGTTGTTCGCGCAGAGAAGGCGGCCATTGCATATTATTTTTACAAATGTGGAAGACAGTACAGCATTATTATGCGTTTAGCAATCGTTCACGTTATCGACCGGCCATCCACCTGCCGTTATTGGTTCAGCGAGGTTGCCTGCCAGGTCGCGAAAATACAGCGACTTTGCCTCCATCCAGTCGACTTTACACTCTACTGCAATGACGTTGCGCCCAAGCCGCTCCCTTAATTCTTTATAGTCGCTATCCTCCACTTCGAGCGCAAAGTGGATGCTTCCACGCGCTCCGCGCATTGGCAGTTTTTTCGTTCGAAGGAAACGTGCTTTCTGGATTGAATACAAGGAGCTTGTTGGTTCTTGCCTTTAGAAACACAAAATTTTGCTCTTGTTCTTCAATTACTTCCAGCCCCAAAAACACTTGAATAGAATTTCCCTAAAGGGTTGAAATCACAAGAATGTATGTGCAGGTTTCTATTGCTTTTCTGATTTTCATCATTATGCTTGCAAATTATATTATTGTTGCACGGCCTGTTGCTGTTCTTCTTCTTGCAGCTGTTGCTGTTGCACTGTTTCTATGGTGCCGTCCGCAAACTTGGTCACACTGATTTTGCATTGCCTGCACTCATAGAATTTTGTCGGTGGGTCGTGTAAGACAGAGCCATTGAGCCATACCATTATCGCTCCGCACACGGGGCAGTTCATCATATACATGATAGAGTCTGCATATACTGTTAATATGCTTTATCTCGCTGGTTCAATACTGTAAATAGGTATGATCCTAATAGGTACTTTGTTGCGCAGAGCCCTTATGGGGATAAAAATTACTTCTAATGCCCGAGTTTTAGAAAATCACTAATACCTTGCATTTTCAAAATCGTATCATGCGCGTATCAGCTTTGCGCCTGAGCAAGCATGTGTACCGCACAACTTGCGTCTGCCTGCCGCCGGCAATGGTAAGAGGCTATAGGTAAGTAAGTAGGAGCGCAAGATGACTAAATGTTTAATCAATGTCCTCAAAATGACTTGTGCAACAACAGGCCCTTAATTGGCATGGCGCCTGAGAGACGTGTGAATTAAAAATTGATGATTTTCTTGACAATAATTGCTGAATGGCGTAATGACTCATTAAATTAAGGTAATTGCTAAATTCGGAGCTAAATTTTAAGTAATTTACCTGCCTATGTGAATAGTTGTTCGCTGCGAACCATGACAGTCTGTTATAAGGACAATGGTGGATGACAATGAGAAAAAATACTAATGTTGATACGCCACACGTCGACGAATTTGATGCAAGACTACTCAGTCTTCTGACGTCTCAAGAAAGCTATTCAAGCAAAGACCTTGCCGCAAAACTTGATAAACCATTAAGCACCGTGCAAAGAAGGATCAGAATACTTTTTCAGAACGGCTACATCCGGAAAAAATACGAGGTTGATTACCTAAGGCTAGGCTGCAGAAAAGGACTTTTGGATATCTGCCTAAAAGATGGTGACACAGAATGCGCTGCAAAAAGGGTGTCAAAAATAAGCGGGGTGATATCTGTATCAGTACCGCTGGGCCATTCTGATCTCTCTGCATCTTTTGTCTACAAGACGAACGACGAGGTCTTGCAATTTATCCGACAGATAAAGAAAATGCCTGAAGTGCAGCGTGTCACGTGGACGGAAGAAGTCTTTAGCCTGTCTGCTGCAAAGCCTGTGGTCCTGGAGTGCTTGTCACACAGCACCTCATAGGTGGGTGTAAATAATTGCTGGCGATGATAATGCTGCTGATCAAAAACAGGCAGGCTAGTTTTCTTGCGCCTGCTGCGCCTCATTTTGAGGTGCATCGCCCTCTTTGGCCATTGGTGGGACATGTGCAAACATATCTACATACGCACATACCTATATCAATGCTGGACTCCTCCATGTCTTTGGCCTGAAACTAGAGGCCCGATTTTTGAATATATGTTCGAATGCTGCTTCGACTTGCCTTCCATTCAGTTGCGGGCTATTTGCCTCTTGGGTCTGTACTCGTGCATTTCAGACCCGCAGTATACGCAGCGGTACGTGTCAACTTGCTGGCCAGAACCCCTGTCAAACCTCGTGGCAAAGGCAAGCTCGCGATGGCAATGGACACACTTCACGAAATTTTTTCTCGCAAGCTTGTATAAAAGCAAGACTGACCCATGTTTGCTTAATTCCCAATGGCTTTTTTAGTTTAGCATGATTTTCAAAAAGCGTGATATCTGACGCAGAAGGGGCGGAGCTCGTCCGGCTTGCGAGGCTGGCAGTGGAAAAGTACGTCAATGAATCAATCGTGATAAAAGGACCTGTAAAAGACCTCCCAAAATCCGGCGTATTTGTCACTATGGCCCATTATTACTCTACAGAAGGCAATGAGAGCCTGCGCGGATGCATCGGCTTCCCCCTGCCGTACAAAGGGCTTCGCCAGTCTGTCGTAGAGGCTGCAATTGCGGCAGCTACCCAGGATCCGCGCTTTCCGCCTATCATCGACGGGAGAGAGCTTGGACAACTTGTTTTCGAGGTTAGCGTTCTGACCGAACCTGAGGAGATAATGACGGAAAGCCCTGATGAACGCAAGCAACAGATTAAAGTCGGGCGAGACGGGCTCTTGCTCAAATGGGAACATGGCTCTGGACTGCTCTTACCGCAAGTGCCAATCGAGCTTGGCTGGGACGTCGATGAGTACCTCGCAAACATTTGCTACAAGGCCGGCGCGCCGCACGACGCCTGGCTTGATCCACGGTCAAAACTCTTTACGTTCCAGGCCGCAATATTCAAGGAAGAAAAACCTGGAGGAAACGTGGTAAGACTTGACTATCGCCCTGACAATGACAGCAGCGATGACGATGATAATAACAAATAATATCGTCAACTCATTCATGCACTCTAGTTGGTAAGCAAGGCGTATCTTGCGCCGTACGGCGTTGGGCTTGGTCATGCAAGCCGGATGGTAATGGTGGCAGACCGCCTGCAGAAAGGCGGCGACGTCCAGGTGCGCTTTTCTTCCTTTGGCGAAGCTGCTAAATATGTCTCTATGAGGGGCTACCAGTGTGTCAACGCCCCGCCGGTCGAGTTTGCTTGGAGCACGGAAGGCGGCTTTTCAGTAAAACAGAGCATAGCCAATATCCCTGTCTGGTTCACCAACCTGGCGCGGCAAATAAACCATGAGGCCCGCAACATGACGGTGTATGGCCCCAATGTCATCCTGTCTGACTCTCGTCTCTCGCCAATTTTTGCTGCAAAGCTTCTACGGATACCTTCCATAGTACTCCTCAACCAGGTGAAGCTCTTGCTGTCTCCCCGGCTGCGAGAGTTTAGGGTATCGCGCCTCTTTGAAACTATGGTGGGCGAGTTCCTTGGCTCAATGTGGGACCTGGCCGATAGGATACTCGTACCCGACCTGCCGCCGCCTTACACGATAGCCTCACACAACGTTTGGTGTGTAGGCTCTGCCGCGCGCAAGCTAGAATACATTGGCTTTACTGCGCCCCGGCCAATGGTTTCAGAAGGACAGGCTGAAAAAGTGGCATCGCGCCTCAACATAGACAGGTCAATGCCAGTAGTATTTGTACACATCAGCGGGCCGATGGAGACGCGCACGCCACTCATCAGACTCGCGCTTGAGGCAACCCGGCACACGGGCAGTAATAATAAGAAAATTCAGTTCATCTTTTCAGAAGGGCGGCCAAACGGTAGCATCGAGCCAAAAAGAATAGAGTGTGGCTGGTACTACGAGTGGTGCCCTGTCCGCGACGAGGTGTTTGCATTGAGCGACCTTGTGGTCATGCGTGGCGGCCATACCGCGCTTTCGCAGGCCATGCAGTTTGGCAAGCCTGTCGTAACAATACCGATAGAAAACCACGGCGAGCAGCTGGGCAACTCTGAAAAAGTCGCCAAGCTGGGGGTCGGCGTGATGATCCATCCAAAAAAGCTAAAGCCAGAGAAAATCGCAGACGCAATAGCGCAGGTTCTTTCCAACCCTGCCTATGCAAAAAAGGCCCTCGAACTCAAAAATATGACTGAGTCTCTAGATGGAGTCAATAATGTCGTTAACATAGTCCGGTCCTACCTCTAGTCTGACGTGCCTTCGCTTTTCCAGTGTCACTTTATTCAGCTTCTTAAAGTCTTGGTGTGCGATTCTTCTTGCATCACCGTCTTCTTTTGAGTCCATCTCTGAAAACATTAGCGGCGCAAAAGGGACTTTGCCTGCATCGTGGATTTCTTTCATGACAGTCTCTATGAACCACTGTGGGTGCACGGCAAGCGACAGTGGCAAGATGACGTTCTTGTCCTTCGTCTTGGCAAGCATCATCCTTGCAGCGGCAAGCTCCATCTGGAGCATCCTTCCCGCCTTTGCGCTGTCATCCTTTGAGTGCGATATTGCTATTCTTGCTATCGTGATCTTTTGCCTTTCAGTTCCTGTTTTTTCAGCCAGCGACCTTGCAAGCTTGGCGTTCCTATGAAGATCGTCCTCGCTGCTGTACAAGAGCAAAAACTCCGGCAAGGAAAACCCCGCCCTGCAGGCGGCAATGCCAGAAGCAAGAGACAGCGGGCCTGTTATCGCACACGATGCTCTTCCAAGCGAGCCGGCGAGCGCCCCTCCTGCACCTTTGTACTCTTTGAGGGCGACAAATGCCCTGGTCCTGCTTACATATGCGGATATCTTCGTAGCAGCTTCTTGTTCATTTTTTGCAGGGCTTGCGGTGCCGGCAAGCTTTGCCGCAAGCGCGCCTGTGGCTGCAAACTCCAAGTCTCTAGCATCAAAGTCCTCCCGTCTAGAAAGTTGCACCTTTACAAAAAAACTCTGCCCGCGCCGGACAATCCGCCTGCCGACCTCTACTATTGCCATTGAAATTGCTGAAAACTGGGCTTCACACTCTATTGCTATGGATACCCTCTGGACTCCATACGTGCCTGCAACCTTTTGTGCTGTGGAGTGGCTATCGTTAGTTTCAAGCACTACAAAGCCACCGTCGCCATTAACTTGTGTCTCTCCTCTACCTTTTTTTCCTTTTGCCACGCTTTTGCATTTTCGTAGCACCTTTGCAAGCTCTGTTGCGCTTGTCTGCGGAGTGGGGTGGGCTAAGACGAGTGTCAATAATGTAAAGACTGCTAAAGGCAGCTAATTAATGATGTGTGTTGTTTTTCATAAAAGAAAGATAAAAAGGGCATAAAGCCCTGAGATTTTTTTACCAGTGATGCTTTTCGTCCGGAATCAGGCCGATCTGCTCACGTTCAAAGTACCTCTCCAGTTCCTGGGCCCACTTTTCCTTCGCAGAGCCACCGCCAAGACCCTTCCTTCTGAGCCAGAAGGCGATCACGCCTAGCAGGAACACTGCAAACAGCATGGTTCCAAAGATGTAGACCATGACGTCATAGAACAGTGGGTCGTAGTTCGGACCGATCTGCCCAAGTAGACTTCCGACGATTCCGAAGTTCATTATCATAGTCCAGAGAGTTCAAAGATATATACATTTTGGTTTCCGCGAAAACCTCTAAAAAATAAAGAAACTTGGCTTAGGAGTCAGAGCTTGCTTTCATCTGCGTACGGGGGTATGTAGAATAAGAAGTGAGAATGGGGTGAAAATAAACAAAAAGAGAGAAGGTAGGGATGCTGTGTCGTTTAGCTCGGAGGTGTTGCGCCTCTGCCTCTGAAGAAGAACGCTGCAGCTACTCCGCCAAAGATTGCGCCCAAGACGCCGATGTATACCCAGGTCTCGTTTCCTGAGAAGTAGTTAGTTCCTGAGCCCCTGTCCTTGTTGTTTACGTTTTCCTGTACTGCTACAATTCTTCTCTTTGCGAGAATTGCGTTCTCGGTGCACTCGGACTTGTCGATGCCAAGAGTCTGGCATTCTTGAAGCTGTGCCGGGGTCGCGCCTGCCACCGGGCTGCCGCTTACACCATACTGTGCGTGGGCAGCCGGCAAGGTCGATATCGCCGTTGCAGAGAAGAATACAGCCAATACAGATAGAGCCACTACGATTGGCTTGTTCATACTACCCTACCCATTAGGATTCGAATATTTAACCTTTGTGAGTATGCCGGAAAAACATGTTTTACTGCACCGTTTTTCGTTTGCGCCCTGAAAAGCATGTGTCGTATTTTCCCAGAAGCACATTGCAAAAGCTTTAGGATCTTGCATGCAGCCGGCCAGTCATCCTCTTAACAGCAAGAGACCATCAAAATGCTGTTAACCGGGGAAACCGTGGAAAATGGAAGATATGGCTACATTAGCATACGAGTACGGTGGTACAAGTCTAGCTGCTATTAAAGCAGGTAGACCTGAAGTGTATCGGCTAAAACTGGCACAAGTATGGTATATCAACAGAAAAACAAGTCGACCAAAATCATGATCCAGGCGGCGACCATAAAAAATTAGTCGACCTAGGCATGGATCCGGAGCTCCTGAAGAACCTAAATGATGAGCAAATTGCAGAACTGGCAGGTGCATTACTGTATCTCATGATGAGAAAAGAAGATTAGGGTGATAAACGTGACCAAATGGAGGCACTCGCGAATACCTCACTACTGGTGCGGCAATAACACAAAAAGCTCGTCTACCTGTTCTTATTTTATTTTTCAAAAAGTAGCTCGATCCGCCTCTTGTTGTGACTAAATGAAGATCTCCCCTCAACCTCTCCAAGTATTTGTGCACGTACATTGGATATCCTACGGCCTTGTACTGGCAAAGAAAAAAAGCATTGAACGCGATGCATCCTTCTAGGACAATGATGGTATTGTTGTGTCAAACAGCAATTGTTATTATTAATACTGTCCTCTTCGTACTTTTCTTCTAGAAAGATATTACGAGACTCATTATACTTATATCCGCATGGCTATCTCATGCTAGATATTCTGAAAAGGAACAAGCGAGGGTACATATGGATCACTCTCGCTTTTTTCATTGTCAGCTTGACTATCCATTGGACGTTTGCATGGTTTGCATATGTCCAAGACCAGGAAGAGCACAACCAGCCCGTAGAAACAATAGGCTACTTCAACCAAACCATGCGTGACACTATGGAAAACTGGCAATCTGAATTCCTACAGCTGATGTGGCAAGTTGGGGGCCTCTCTTTCCTGTTGTATGTTGGATCTCCGCAGTCAAAAGAATCAAGCGACCGGGTGGAGGCAAAGATCGATCTATTGATAAATAATCTAAAAGAGATTGCAGAGGATCCAGAACGAGCAAAGGCATTGGTCAACACCATAGACAATAAGTATTACAAAAACAGTTGACGTGCACGAAGCCACTGCATTCATTCTTTTTCTTTTTAGTCCTATGTGCTATCCTCTTTTGTAAGAGAATGATCTTTTTGTAGCTGTCGCTGCAGTTTGCCTTGTCTATTTCTTCAGCCAAAGCGTCATGACACGCCTTACAATGGACTATGTCGTAGCCTGCCAGATCCTTTTGCGCATGATATTTAAGGGGTTGATTTTTCATACCTATGCAACATGGCCCGTATCCACGTTCACACTCATGGGAAATCCCATTCTATCCGTCCTACCTCAAAGACTGCCCCCTCATGGCTTAACACGAGTCCCGATCAGGTGTCCTCGATCGTAGTCAAGATGGCCAAGGACGGCGTTAGCCCAAGCGCAATCGGCCTTAAGCTCCGAGACGAGCACGGGATTCCCCTTGCCAAGTTAGTGACCGGCAAAACGGTGACCCAGGTTCTCTCAGAGAACAATATCAAATCAGAGATGCCGGAAGACCTTGAAAGGCTGGTGAGAAAGGCACTTGGCCTGCAAAAGCACTTACGGGCTCACAATAGCGACCACAGAAACGTCCGCTCGCTAGAGCTTGTAGAGGCCAAGGTTCACCGTCTGGCAAAATATTACAAGGGAATAGGCAAGATCCCTGCAACCTGGAAATACGCCGCAGTCATCGCCCAGCTAGAGTAAGACACCGAGATGGGCGACGACAGTTCAAAACTCCTCACTTCTGCGCTCAAACCTTTTTGTGAAAAGCTCCGCTCCGTTGTAGAAAACGGAAGCGAAATTTCTATTATAACACACCTTGACGCGGACGGTATTACCTCCGGGAGCATAATCGCAACAGCCTTTGCCCGCATGGGCGCCAAGTGCTCTGTCAGGACGGTGTCGGACATGACGCCGTCAGTGATAGAGCGGATGAAAGCGGAGGACCACGAGTTTTATGTCGTGACTGACCTTGGTGGCGGCATGGCCGCAAATTTCCGCAAGACTCTAGGAGACAGGTGGGTAGTCATCGACCACCACCAGATCCCTGAGGAGGAGATCCTGACAGACGACGCAGGCCAAATACTAAATCCCTGGAAGTATGGTATCGACGGCGGCATAGAGGTTCCTGCAGGCGGCATGGCGTACATGGTCGCAAGTGCGCTTGATCGGAAAAACCGCGACCTCTCGCCAGTGGCGGTGGTTTCCGCGGTGGGCGATAGGCAGGATCAGGGCGACAAAAAGTCGTTTCTTGGCCTCAACAAAGAGATACTCGAAATCGCGAAGGGGCTCGGGTTGGTATACGTCGACCTTGACATAATGTTAACTGGCAGAGAAACACGCCCCCTGCATGAGGCTCTTGCATTCACGTCATTTCCCTATATTGACGGGTTGACCTGGAACCGTGACAACTGCCACGCCCTGTTAAAGGGTGCAGGGATAAAGCTAAAGGACGGTAATGGACGGTGGCGCGTGCCAGCCGAGTTTTCGCAGGAAGAAAAGAGCGCCATACTGGACGCGATTGCCAAGTTCATAGTCACATCGAGCAAGACTTCTGCGACAGTCATCGACGACCTGATTGGCAACGTCTATACCCTTGCAGGGGAGGACAAGCGCAGCCAGCTGCGCGACGCAAGGGAATTTTCGACCCTCTTAAACGCGTGCGGCAGGATTGGCAAATCCGGCGTCGGGATTGCCATCTGCATGGGCGACAGAAATGCCATGCTCACGGCTGGCGAGGAAATAAACGCCGAGTACAGGACTACGCTGCGCAACTATATCTCGACTATATTTTCTGAAAAATGGAGGGTCGCAGATGACGGCAAGATGGCGCTGGTAAACGGCGATGGTCTGGTTGCGGAAGACATGCTGGGTGCAGTTTCGTCGCTCCTGTCTGGTTCGCCGACGCTGGCTGGCAGACTTGTGTTTGTAAGATCCCTTTCAAAGGACGGCACCTACAAGTTCTCGTCAAGGAAGGGCCTCGGGTGCACGACGCCAGCAAACCTTGGCCTTGTGATGCGCCACTGCGCCGAGTCCGTCAAAGGCACAGGAGGCGGCCACTCTGCCGCGGCAGGCTGCCGTATACCCTCAATGGCGCTTGACCCTTTCCTTTCATGTTTGAGGTCTGCAGTGAATGACGAGAAATTCTCGACGGCACCCTCGGAATGTTGATGATGGCAGTAGTGGCCCTGCCGTGGACGCGCAGGTTAGTATACCGTTTCCGACATCTGCACACGCAAGGGCTGCTGTCAAGGCATTAATACCAGACAATGTGAACATGCCTGCGGGCTTGACCATAGACATTTTCTCAAGGGGCACGACAGTCTGGGTGAGGGTCGGAGCGACAGGTAGTGGCATCTCCATTGCGACGGTCGCAAGCACACTTGACGAAATCCTTGAGCACATTTCAGTGGCCAGAAAAGTAGTGGATCTAGCAGGGATGGCACGAAGAGATGCTTGACCCGAAGCTGTTGAAGGACAACCCGGAAGCCGTGCGCGTGATGCTAAAAAATCGCCATGTAGAGTTCCCACTCGACGATCTCGTCGCGCTTGAAAGGCGCCGGCGCGAGCTAATCACAGAGGCGCAAGAATACCGCTCTAAAAAGAACAAGCTGTCAGAAGCGGTGGCGGCAAAGAAAAAAGCAAAGCAGGACGCTTCTTCTGAGCTTGTGCTGATGAAGCAAGTCGGCGTCGGCATGGAAAAAGCAGAGCGCGAAAAAACCGCTACGGAGGACGAGTATCGCAAGCTAGCCGCACTCTTACCAAACATGCTCCATGAATCGGTGCCCGTGGGCAAGGACGAAAAGGATAACGTCGTAGTCAAAACCGCTGGCAAGATACGGAGGGACATTGACAAGCCAAAAGACCATGTCGACATTGCAACCGTGCTTGATTTGTTTGACATCGAGCGGGCTGCAAAGATCTCCGGCGCGAGGTTCTATTTTCTAAAGAACGAGCTGGTGCGCATGAATACCGCGCTGGTGCACTTTGCACTCGACTACTTGACGGAAAAAGGCTACACTCTCATTCAGCCGCCGTACATGATGCATAGGCAGCCAATGGAGGGGGCAGTCATTCTTGGCGACTTTGAAGACGTCATCTACAAGATAGAAAACGAAGACCTGTACATGATAGGAACGTCCGAGCACGCCATTGCAAGCATGCACATGGATGAGATACTCGAGGGCAAGCAGTTGCCGATGCGGTATGCAGGGGTCAGCCCTTGCTTCCGTAAGGAGGCCGGCGCGCACGGAAAAGACATGAAGGGCATATTCCGGGTGCACCAGTTTGAAAAGGTCGAGCAGTTTGTGTACTGCCGTCCGGAGGACTCGTGGAAGGAGCACGAGCGCATGCTCGAAGTCTCGCAAGGATTCTTTGATCTGTTAGGCATCCCGTACCGCGTGATGCTCTTGTGCTCGGGCGACACCGGCAAGATTTCTGCCAAGACATACGATATCGAAGCGTGGATGCCCGGTCAGGGCGCATACCGCGAGATAGTGTCATGCTCAAACTGCACAGACTATCAAGCTCGCAGGCTCGCAATACGCTTCCGTGACAAGACCAACGAGGAGACGAAGCTCGTCCACACCCTAAACAGCACCTTGGTGGCAGTCCAGCGCACGCTTGTCGCAATCATGGAGAACTACCAGACTCCTGCAGGGACTGTGCAGGTGCCTGAAGTCTTGCAAAAGTACATGGGCGATCTGAAGGAAATCAAGCCCCGGACTTGACGACGATGTTTATCAGAGAACTATTTATCGAGAGGTGGTGTTTCAATCCTTGTTCTGCTGGATTAGTCTTTTAGACAGCGTTTTGTATGCCCAATTTCGTGCTAAAAGACAATTGTACAAAGCCTAAAAGCACGGTTTTCATCACCGTCCTACATTTTTAAGGATGCTTAAACAAATATCTAGCCAAGTTGTTTGCCGGCGAGGTCGTGCCCCTTGCACGAAATCCCTTTGCATCAGGAAATTTTCAGGGACGAACAATATATATTCTGGAGACCAAGTGTGGTTTTCGATGGTTAAGGCAGCAAAGAAGGGAGGCAGAGTCCGCGACAAGTGGCGAGACAAGCAATGGGTCGTCGTCAACAAGCCATCAGGATTTGAGCCACCCGGATCCGTTAACTATGTTCCCATAACCGATGGCGAGCAAGCTAAGGGGAGGGTAATTGAAAATACGCTCCATGATATGATGAAGGGCAACCCTGATCAGACCATGGACCAGCATCAGATAAAGGTCTTCATCCAGATTGACAAGATAAGCGACGGCGCCGCAAGCACACGCTTTAAGGGCCACGAATATGCCAAGGAATTCCTCCGCTCGCTGATACGACGCGGCAGTTCTATGGTCACTTTTGTAAACGACTATACTACCCAAGACGGATACACATTCCGCGTGGCAGTCGTCGCCTTTACGCAGAGGCGAGTGAACGCTTCAAAGAAGCACGAGATTCGCATGATCGCCCAGCGTATCCTATCTGAGAGGATCCCGCAGATAACAGTCGAGCAGTTCGTGCAAGAAACTACCGGCAGCAAGGCAGGCGACATACCAAGGGAGACGAACAGCCTACTTGGTGCGACAATCTTGGACGAAGCCAAAAAGATCTCAAACATACGCCACATCGGCATAAAGAAGACCAAGTTGATCTCAACTCCAGAATCCAGGGCAGTGAGCGACGCCAAGCCTGTCGAGACGACAACCGTGGCCGAACCTGCTGCCCCGCAATAACTTTTTAGTCCCTTTTCTTTTTCCTCTCAATATATACTGAGCAAATGTCAGAGGACAATGCGATGAAATTCTCCTCGGCGGAGGTTCAACTCGTGCTGCATGCGACGGAGGATCCTGGCAAGGTGCTTGCTGCCGTGGAAAAAGCCCTCCCTGTTCCAGCCGCAAGCTTTGAAGGCGAACAGTCTGAAGGCCACTATGGCAACGCCATAGTGCTCCTTAGGGCCACCATATCCGGCAGGGATGCGGGAGCGCTTGCCATCAAGATAATATCTGCTTTCAACCGCTTAGACCGGCAGGAACTTTACGACCATCTCGAAGAGTACTCTGACGAAAAGGGTAGCCTCTACCTCCGCCTTGACAAGCAAAGGCTCTGTCAGGGCAAGGTATCGCTTGCAGAGTCGGACGCTGTGCGGGTCAAGTTCAAGCCTGTTCATCGCTACCACAAGCCATCGGGCAGCAGCTTGGAGATCTACAGGGGGCTACTCTCTTCGATAGACTAGACCTCTTTGTGGCCGGCGAGCGCGCCGCTTTAGCTGCAAAGGCCCTCGGCCTGAAGAGGGTAGGAGTCGCCGATGCTGCAAGCGATGAATTTTCTTCTGACGCGGGTATTATCTACCGGCTCAAGAACCCTCCACCTCAGCCTGTGAAATATGATTACCTGACGGTTTCTGAAAACGTCGGCGATATTTCCCGTATCGACATACTTGTACTGGGGGACTTTCGCAGGGTAAAAGACAAGCTGAAAAAAAAGTCCAAGGGTGGAGCAGGTGTCGAGATTACAGTCGAGCAAGCGCGCAAGCAAGACGCGACGGGTATTGCAAGATGGGTTGCAGACGCATACGACCTCTACAAGTTCTGCCAGTCGTCAGGCTTTCAATTCATACTGTCAAGTGGGGCCAGCTCGCCTCATGGTATCGTGTCGGGACAATCCTTTGACGTGATACTAAAGATGGTGGGCATCGATCCGCAAAAGCATTGGAGCGAGCTTGCGGGCTGGCTGGCATCAAGGCTTGAGC
>DASZTR010000061.1:0-4954 GCA_035547955.1 Nitrososphaera sp.
AAACGGCACGCTACTTTCAGCACCGGCGGCGTACATCAATGTGGCGCAGCAGGGTGAGGCGGGGTTGCTAGGGCTGGCGCTCCATCCCGACTTTGCGCACAACCACCTGCTCTACATCTACCAGACGTACAACAACGGCACCGCCGTCTTTACCAAAGTAGTCATGCTGACAGAGAAGGACAACAAGATCATCGACTCCAAGGTCATACTCGACAAGATACCGGCCGGTATCGGCAACGACGGGGGAAGGATAAAGTTCGGTCCCGACGGGAAATTGTACATAGGGACAGGCGACGTCGTCCAGCCCCAGCTTGCGCAGGACGCCAGCTCGCTTGCGGGCAAGATATTGCGCATAAATCCTGACGGCTCCATCCCGGCCGACAACCCGTTTGAGGGCTCGCCGGTTTATTCGTATGGCCACAGGAACGTGCAAGGGTTTGCGTGGGACGCCAAGGGCAACATGTACGCGACAGAGCACGGCGAAACGGGTAACGACGAAATCAACCTGATAAAGCCGGGCGGGAACTATGGCTGGCCCATCGAGCAATGCGATGCCACCCGGTTTGAAAAGCCTGTGGTGTGCTTCAACCCCGCCATCGCTCCGTCTGGGATGGCCATAGCGCACTCAGACAAGCTGGGCTACAAGGGAGACCTGCTCGTCGCCTCGCTCAAGGCGATGCAGCTGCGCAAGGTTGACCTTGGCAACAACACCACGACAAACATCCTGACGAGCTATGGCAGGATACGCGACGTCATAGAGGCTCCCGATGGCTCGCTTTACGTCCTGACTTCAAACCGCGATGGCAGGGCAATACCCAACCCTGGCGACGACAAGATCCTGCACATACAGGCGCCTTAGAGAAAGAGAGAGTGAGAGCGAAAAACGTACATACACATGCATACATGAATATACATACATACTTACTTACACATTTTTTGCTGCTGGCGACGATACAATATCTAGCGCGCATCGTCATTACCATCATATGTCACCACCATCTCTTTTTTGCCGGCCTGTTTGGCGTGCCAGCTCCTTCGGGCGGTTCGTCGGGCCTGCCTGTCCCTCTTTTGAAAAATGAATAGGTTTGCAGTCGCAGAGATATAGGCATCCATAGAGCCTCGCGCAGTTTTGGAATCAGTGTTGTTTGGATCATGAAAGAAGGATGGCGGCGGTAAAGGCGCTATCACTTATTGTTGGTTTTTTTGCATGGCTTGTGTTTTTTTCGAGAAAGTGCAGGGTTTGCCAGCAACGAACATACTTCTTTTTCCGTCCTGTGGTGTTCTGGATGGCATGGCTTGCAAAAAGTCAATCCGCAATGCGTGCATTGGGTCATGGCATCCCCCTCACCTCATGCCGCGCAGTTGTCGCACGATGCAGGTTCCGGATATCTTGCCATGAGCAGAGTCTGCAAAACGATGTTCGCGTACTACAATTGACAGAGGGGCACACATTGCATTTCAAAAAAAAAGCCAGTCAATCTTTTTGGTGGGGGTTAGGGATTTGCAGCCATTGAAAGCAGGATAAAGAGAAAAAATAAAAGAACACAGATTTTTTTCTTGTTGTGTCAACAACTACATGCAGATGACGATGGCGCGCGATGTATATTGTGCATGCGAGGGTGAGGAGTTGGTGGGGCGAGAGGAAAGGGTCGCAAAGGCAGAACAACATACTATTTATTCTGTTGGCACCCTTTTGCTTGCACCGCATCGTCGTCTACTTTTTGTTTTGTTGTTTTCCTTCTACTTTTTTGTAGCTGACACCAGCCTACTCTACCTTGAGCTTTCCGACCATCGAGGGATGCAGTGCGCAGTAGTACGAATAATCTCCGGGCGTCGTTGGGTTGAATTCCTGCGTCTGGTTTGGCAGTATGACATTGGGAGTCCCATTTGCATTGACTCCGAACTTGCCGTCAGGCTGGCCTGAACCCGATGTTACAGTATGCCCGGTAGAGTCCTTGTTTGTCCATATCACCGTATCACCTACGTGTACCTCAGGGGCGTTTGGAGAGAATGCCTGATCGCCTTTGTCTGGCGCTTCCGGCACTATGTCAATGTTTACGTTGGCCGCAAATGCTGCCTGGCTTGAAATAAAAGCCAGCACTGCAGCTGCAAGTATACCAGCGGTGCCCGCTGCGGCGAAGGTTGTTTTCCTGTTCATCAGGGGTGCGCAAGTTTTGTACGAATTAAAAGTGTTCCGTGAAAAATGTATAAAATTTCTATAAATTGCTTCACGAAGTTTCACAACTGACTAACTAATTTCTCATTCAATATTTTTATGCAGACGTCGATTTTCCAATGCAAGGACAGCGGCAAAAAAAGGCGACACAAGATTTTAAGGGCGACCGGGGTTAGGCTACAGCTGCCGTGAGCCAGAATAGAAATATGAAATTCTACGAGATGGGCCGCGAAGAGAGGCTTGAATTCCTCAGCGGGTCAGTAGGACTGACAGATGAGGAGACAGCGTCATTCGGACAGCCCCTTGCGTTTGAAAGCGCAAACAGGATGGTCGAAAACGCGGTGGGCATTATGTCCATCCCGCTCGGGATAGCGACCAACTTTGTGATAAACGGCGTAGAGCGCCTTGTGCCGATGGCCATAGAGGAGCCGTCAGTAATAGCGGCGGCAAGCAAGGCCGCAAAGATTGCAAAGGCCAAGGGCGGCTTTGTAGCAGAGGCGGACGAATCGCTCATGATAGGACAGGTGCAGGTAGTCTCGCTTGGCAACATCGGCGCGGCAAAGCGCAAGGTGCTTGCACACAAAAAAGAGCTGATGGCGATTGCAAATTCAAAGAGCAAGTCGGTGTCTGCAGTCGGCCTGCAAGCGCGTGAAGTAAAGGATTCTAGCAGGAACAGGATGGGCAGGATGCTCATAGTCGAACTGGTCGTTGATACAAAGGATGCGATGGGAGCAAACGCGGTGAACACGATGTGCGAGGCAATAGCACCAAGGATCGCTGAGATAACCGAGGGAGAGGTAGTGCTAAAGATCCTGTCAAATTATGCAACTAGGAGAATGGTGAGGTGCAGGGCGGTCTTTGACAAGGAAGAGCTGGGCGGCAAGGAGACAGTGGAGCGTATACTGTACGCGTACGCCCTTGCGCATTCCGACGTCTACCGTGCAGTCACGCACAACAAGGGCGTCATGAACGGGGTCGACGCGGTGGCCATAGCGACGGGGCAGGACTTTCGCGCAATCGAGGCCGGCGCGCATGCGTGGGCTGCACGGGACGGCGCGTACCGCTCTCTGACCAGGTGGTGGCGCACGAAGGGGGGCGACCTTGCAGGCGAGATAGAGCTGCCGATGGCAGTGGGGGTGATAGGCGGCGTCGCAAACGTGCACCCCACCGCCAAGGTCGCGCTAAAGGTGCTCGGAGTAAACAACGCAAAAGAGCTTGCGATGGCAATCGCTGCGGCCGGCCTTGCGCAGAACCTTGCCGCCATGCGCGCCCTTGCATCAGAGGGGATACAAAAAGGTCATATGCGCCTGCATGCAAGGAACGTCGCCGTGATGGCAGGGGCCACGAGCGCTGATGAGATTGATGCGGTGGCAAAAAAGATTGCCGACGGAGGACAAGTCAATGTAGAGACGGCAAGAAAAGTGCTTGCTTCTTTGCGCAAGGGAGAAAATAGCCAGCTTACAAAGTTATAGCAAATTTTTTTGAAATAACCTGCAAGCATTGAAAAATCTGGCCAAACCCTATACAAGAGATATATATAGGCGGTGGCGCGAATTGTGCTCCTGCATCCATACAATATGCCCACTGTAAAATTTGCGATCCCAAAAGGTAGCATAGAGGAAGCTACTTTCAAGCTGCTCGAGCAAGCGTACCAGAGCGTAAGCGGCAGGGGCCGCACGTACAGGGTGCGGCTGAGCGACCCAGAGATAGAGGCCAAGATCCTGCGGCCGCAAGAGATCCCGACTTACGTCCAGGAGGGCTTTTACGACGTGGGCATAACCGGCAAGGACTGGATAAAAGAGGCCAAGGCGGACGTCGAAATGCTCCTTGACCTGGAGATAGGTAGGGTCAAGCAGGTGATAGCAGTCCCGAACAGCTTTTCCTATGAAAGCTTGGACGAAATGGTGGCGGACTTTGCCAAGAAGGGTAAGACCCTGCGGTTCTCATCGGAATACCTGACCACCACGGCGGCTCACATCAAAGCGACTCCTTCGTACAAAAAGGCATACGGCAACGCGGACCCGATGATAATAACGCCTTGGCTGCGCGTGGGCGACAACAAGAAAGTAGAGATATTCCTCTCCTTTGGCGCGACGGAGGCCAAGCCGCCAGAAGACGTTGATGCCATTTTCGACATCACCGAGACAGGGACGACGCTCGTGCAAAACAACCTAAAGATCATCGATACTGTGGCGACTTCGACTGCGGTACTAGTCGCCAACAAGAAGGCGCTAAAGGACGAGAAAAAGCGCGAAAAAGTTGCCGACATGGTGGCACTGCTAAAGGGCGTAGTAGAGGGCAGGAAAAAATTGCACATCTTTGTCAATGTCAAAAAGGAGAACCTAGACAAGCTGCTAAAGTCGCTGCCGGCGCTAAAGAGGCCGACCATAAGCCCGCTCTCAGAGGACGGCTGGTTCGGGGTTAACACGGTCATCGACAAGGAAGAGTTCATCAGGGTCGTACCAAAGATGAGAAAGCTGGCACAGGGCCTAGTCGTCCTTGAGCCCAGGCAGATACTGCCCCTCGAAGAGGTAAACCTGGACGGCTATTCGTAGCATGGCCACGATGAAGGTCATAAACATCGCCGAGCCGGCGGTAGAAGCAGCAAAACTGCGCAGGTCGGCCAACGCTATTTCTGACACGCTGATGGCGCAGGCGCGCGCAATAATGGACGACGTTTTGCTGCACGGCGACCCCGCTGTCATCGATTACACTGCAAAATTTGACGGCGTCAGGTTAGGCTCGTCAAAGGTGACGGAGGAAGAGGTCAGGGACGCG
>DASZTR010000062.1:0-7670 GCA_035547955.1 Nitrososphaera sp.
CTTCTAGTCTGCAAGACGTTTTGAAAATATAATGGCATCTTTTTTCTTCGGTTTGAGAATAGACTCAGGCGGACGGCATAGAGATTCTAGCAAGAGCATCGGGCATATACAAAGAAGACACATGCATAACACTCCATTATCTGCGCAATAGCCAATTTTAAATAAGCCAGATTCTAGACCTTTTATGATGGCCGAGACAGTCGAGCTAGAAGACTTTGATATTGCCTTTTCGTTCCGTTGCCCCAAGTGCGACTACGCCAACGAGGAGGTGTCCGCCAAAGATTTGTCGAGCGGTAACGCCGAGTGTGGCATGTGTGAGACCGTCTTTCGCGTAGAAGGCCTCGACGGCGTCAAGATAACCGCGAGCCTCGACTGAGAAACACCAAGAATCTTAAAATATCCACTTCTAGCCTCAATTCCCTGTCATAACATATGGAGCTTCCAAGCAGAAAGGTCGTCGAAGGGACAGCAAGGGCGCCACACCGTGCGATGTACAAGGCAATGGGCCTCACCGATGAGGACCTAAATAGGCCCATAATCGGCGTCTCCTCTACTTGCAACGAGGCGACCCCGTGCAACATACACCTTGGACAGCTTGCGCAGAGTGCCAAGAGAGGCATAAGCGAGTCAGGCTGTACTCCACGAGAATTTACTGCCATAGCGGTTTCTGACGCCATTGCGATGGGCCACGAAGGGATGAAGGCATCGCTTGTGAGCAGGGAGATAATTGCCGATTCAATCGAAATAATGGTTAGGGCGCATGGCTACGATGGCATAGTGGGGATCTCTGGCTGCGACAAAAGTTTGCCAGGAACGCTCATGGGGATGGCGCGCCTGAACCTGCCCTCCATTTTCGTGTACGGCGGCACAATCATGCCTGGCGAGTGGAACGGCAAACAGGTCACAGTGCAGGATGTATACGAAGGAGTGGGCGCGTACGACGCCGGCAATATGACCCTGCAGGAGCTCATCAGCCTTGAAAACGTCGCCTGTCCGACTGCCGGCTCTTGTGCGGGCATGTACACCGCAAATACGATGGCTTCGATAAGCGAGGCAATTGGCATGTCGCTCCCTGGGAGTGCATCGCCGCCCGCCGAAAGCGACAGACGCCATGAGATATGTTACAACACAGGCAAGGCTATCATGAACCTTGTCGACAACAACATACTCCCTCGAGATATACTGACCTACGAGGCGTTTGAAAACGCAATAATGATGGCAAACGCCATAGGGGGTTCGACAAACGCGGTACTGCACTTGCTTGCGATAGCAAGAGAGGCAGGGATAAAATTGACACTCAACGACTTTGAAAGGATACGCAAAAAGACCCCGCATATCGCCGACATGAGGCCAGGGGGCATGTACGTCATGCTCGACCTTGACAAGATAGGAGGCGTCCCTGTCATCATGAACGCGCTCTTGAAGAAGGGTGTCTTGAACGGTGACGTCATGACAGTGACAGGCAGGACGATGAAGGAGAACCTTGCATCGATGACGTTTGACCTTAGCCAGGGGAAGGAAAAGGTAGTGAGGCGCCTTGATGAGCCGATAAGCGAGGTAGGCACACTAAAGATATTGAAGGGCACGCTTGCACCAGACGGTGCAGTAGTCAAGGTCGCCGGGGTAAAGAATAAGAGGTTTGCAGGAAGGGCACGCGTCTTTGACAGCGAGGAAAAGGCATTTGACGCAGTGTCACGACGCAAAATCGTAGAAGGCGATGTGGTGGTGATTCGCTACGAAGGACCAAAGGGCGGTCCGGGCATGCGCGAAATGCTGGCTACCACCGCCGCAATAGTCGGCCAAGGCCTTGGCGAAAAAGTGGCAATGGTGACAGACGGCCGGTTCTCTGGCGCGACGCGCGGCTTTATGGTAGGTCACGTGGCGCCCGAAGCGATGGTCGGAGGTCCGATTGCGCTAGTCAAAGAAGGCGACCAGATAGTAATTGACACTTCGACAAGCAAGATAGACCTATTGGTCTCCAAAGCAGAACTTGCAAGGAGAGCAAAGAAGTGGAAGCCTATAAAGCCTCACTACAAATCTGGAGCGCTTGCAAAATACGCATCGCTGGTCCAGTCGGCGTCAGAGGGCGCAATCACCCTCCCGAAACTATAAATGCCCATCGGAGTGCATGAGGGCGGCAGAAGAGGAAAAGTAAAGGGCTAGTGCGAGAGGAGAAATGAAACAGGGTGGTAATTTTTGGCCGTCTCAATTTGGGCGGCAGCAAGATACGGATCGAGCCTCTGACCACAAGTGAAGATCAGTTCGCATTATTCAAAAAACTTTATTCTTACTTTGACCATGCATTCATCCTAGAATCACTAGTAGGGCCAAAAGAGCTGGCCGAAATGTCCGTCATCGGCTTTGGCCCCGAGGTCACTGTCACCTGCGATTCCCGGTCATTTACCGTTGAAAGTCAAGGCAGAGTAAAAAAGGAAAAGGTGACAGAGCCTCTGTCGCAGCTGCGACGGCTTGTGCCGGAGGTGAAAGACGACACGTTCCGCTATATCGGAGGCGCCGTCGGGTACATCAGCTACGACGCAATAAGGTTCTGGGAGAGCCTGCCTGCAAGGAAGAGTGGCAAGGCCAAAAGCACGTTTCCGATGATGGAATTTGGGATTTACACGGACGGTGTGCTGTACAACCACAAGGAAAACCGCGCCTACTACTTTTACCTTGGCAAGTCGCGCCTGAGGGAAATCGAGCAACTGCTGTCGACAAAGACGCGAACCCGGTCTCTGCCCTTTTCGTATACCGAGCCGCGCAGGAACATGACCAAGGAGCATTTTGCAGGCATGGTGAGGAAGGCCAAAAAATACGTCTATGACGGCGATACGTTCCAAGTGGTCCTTGCAAAGAATATCAAGTTTGGCATAAAGGGGGACATGGTGCGCTTTTACGAAGCACTCCGGCAAGTTAATCCGTCGCCCTACATGTACTTTATGAAAATGGGGGGGCGCTGCATTATC
The DNA here is from genome assembly GCA_035547955.1 of Nitrososphaera sp. Lineage (GTDB taxonomy): Archaea > Thermoproteota > Nitrososphaeria > Nitrososphaerales > Nitrososphaeraceae > Nitrososphaera. Next base: position 2,967 of record DASZTR010000062.1, read on the forward strand.
GGCTCCAGCCCGGAGATGCTGGTCCGCGTCACAAAGAGCCACGTTGAGACGTTTCCGATAGCCGGCACCAGGCCAATAGTAGACGACGAGGAAAAGAACGAGGAGATGCGCCAAGACCTACTAACGGACGAAAAAGAGCTTGCCGAGCACACCATGCTCGTAGACCTTGCACGAAACGACATCGGCAGAGTATGCAGGTATGGCACTGTCAAGGTGGACGAACTGATGACAGTCAAGCGCTTTAGCCACGTACAGCACATCGTTTCACATGTCACGGGAACCCTGCAAGAGTCGTACGATGCATATGACGCGCTAAAAGCCGTGTTCCCTGCGGGGACAGTCTCAGGCGCTCCAAAGGTGCGCGCGATGGAGATAATAGACGAGCTGGAGCCGGAACTCCGGGGACCCTACGCAGGGGCGCTTGGCTACTTTTCCTTTAACGGCTCGTGCGACTTTGCCATAACTATACGCTCGCTCTTTGTCGACAGAAACAAGGCCTATATCCAGTCGGGCGCCGGCATCGTCATGGATTCCGTCCCTGAAAAAGAATGGGATGAAACCGAACACAAGGCAAATGCCGTGCTCTCTGCACTCCGCAAGGCCGCAAGCTGAGACTTTTCGCTCAATTTCCTGCCCTCTTCGAGGTCGTTTTTGATGCAATCCTTGCTCTGGACACGCTAAATGACGGGCTTTACTCGCAGTTAGCAGTTTTGCCGGCAGCGAAAACCATATTATTGATAGGATAATGATATTTATAGTTGCAAATTAGAATAAGTAGTTGTATAGCCATTTCTATATTACAATATCAAGTTTAAAGATTTAGTATAGTGCATGTTGGAGGATAATAATCTGTGTGGTTATGCCACTAAAAGTAGGAACTTATTGGTTTGTGGTAGGCGGCCTTGCAAACATGTTATCTGCATGCATATGGTATTCCACTGCGAGCGCGGGATCTTTCTGCCTGCCCGTAAGGATTCCTACAACCACGTCGTCCTTTTTTATCACACCTTCTTTTCGCAGCTTTCGCACCCCTGCAGGCACCGCGCCTGAGGCCATCTCGCAGTCAAACCCGTTCAGACCGACTATTGACATGCCGTCGCTCATTTCCCTGTCTGTGGCCTGTACGACAACGCCGTTTGTAAAATGGAGTGCCCTAAGCGCCTTGACTATGTTGGCTGGCCGCCCTATCTGGATTGCAGTCGCATGGGTCTTGGGTCTTATCCCGCGCTTGTCAAGGTCTGCATAATACCTGTCGACCATGCCGAGGTCGGGCCTGCCGTCATTCCACGACAGCTTTTTGCCCTCAAACATGCCGTTGTAGAGCTCGTATAGAGTGTTTGCGCCTTCGGCGTTTACCACTGCAATCCGGGGCACCTTTTTTATCCATCCCCACTCGTACAGCTCGATGAGCGCCTTTCCGCAACTGGAGGTATTGCCCAGAGCACCACCTGGGTACACTATCCAGTCCGGCGGGTTCCAATTCAACTGTTCCATAACCCTGTAGACTATGGTTTTCTGGCCCTCAATCCTAAACGGGTTTACCGAATTTACCGTGTAACCACCAGTCTCCTTTGCGTCCTTTAGGGAAGTTGAGAGTGCGTCGTCGAAGTTGCCCTGCACTTCTATGACCTGTGCGCCAAACTGGAAAGCCTGCCCCAACTTGCCCGGCGCAATCTCGCCCTTAGGGATGTACACGTCGCATTGGATGTCTTCGTTTGCAGCATACATTGCGGCAGATGCCGAAGTGTTGCCAGTGGAGGCGCAGACTATCTTTTTTACCTTGAGCATCTTGGCGTGCGTTACGGCAGTGGACATGCCGTTGTCTTTGAATGACCCTGATGGGTTGTAGCCTTCTGGCTGGAGGTAAAAACTGTCGTGGTTCATGTCTGCATAGTCGGCAGCCTTGCTCATGTTGTATGGTTTTGAGAGCCTGCCTTCCGAGCCGTCAAGCGATACTAACGTGCGGGCGCACTCATTGAAATCTTCGGTGTCAATCCCTGCAAAGTTTATCAGGTCGCGGAAACGCCAGACACCGGACTCGTTGTATATGTTTCCTCCGTGGTTGCGTCTCTGGTAAAACTTCTCAATGAGGTCGCGGCCTGGCCTTGCACTATATTGTACATCAAGAAGCGAGCCACAAGTGCACCTGTAAACATCGTTGTCAATGCCGTACGATTTGCCGCAGTCCGGGTTGATGCATTTTTTCTTTACGGTGTGCTCGGCCATGTCCGATGTAAGAATGAGACGCCAGGACTTGCTATTTAGGTGTTTTTACTTTTTGACGCTCTTTTCGTACATTTTCAAGATCTGCTGGATGACGCCGTCCATGTCGTCCTCGCGGACCTCTGGCGACGCTGCATGCTTTAGGAGGTTGTTGATTGTGGATGATATTTCGGAGCTAACCTCGTCAAAACTGTCCATGTCGCTGTAGCTTTGCTGGTAAAGCCTCCGCAGTTTCATTGCATACATCTGCGTTTGCTCGTTGAGGCTTATGTCATAGCTGCGACTGTTTACCTTTATTTTTTCCTTTATCATCCGCACTTGTCCGGGGTTACGGGTGTTTAAAATACTTGTCTAATGAGATTAAGGGGTTAGTTTTGTCAACAGGTACCTGTCGCGATCCACAAAGCCTTTGCACCTGTAAAACTCCTTGGGCGCTCTGTTATGCCTTGTCAACTCAAGGTGCAAGGCATTGATCCTGTGCTTTTTTGACTTCTTTTAAGCATACAAAAGGAATGCCCGTCCTATGCCTTTTCCGTGATAATCCTCTTCGAGAAAAACTCGTAAACGAATGAGTCCCGGCCACCAAATTATAGGTTGCAGCCATATACAAGCGCAAGATAGCCAAATAGTTTTCAACTGTCGAGCACTATAGGAACTGCTATGCCCAGCTTTCGGCCGCCAAGTAACATGCGCGCTGCACTTTTAGCTCTTTTCCTTTCAAAAATCGTGATGGTCGTAGTCGTTGTATTTTTCCATGAGCGCAAACAACTTATCAAGGTCGCCTGGATTCGCCATTCGTAGTATTCTCGAGACAATCCTCTTTGTGTATGTGCGCGCGTGCCTACACGCCCAAAACCATCTCGCTGTGAGTTGTGCCCAAACCATTTGTGTAACTGCCGGATCTTGTTACCGCGGTTACAGTAGGCGTCGGTACAGCCGCTCTTTTACCTGATTGTCCGCAAAGCATTGCTAGGTGTCATCATAGTCAAGATGTCATTTGGTAACAAGTGGGTAAAGCCACAAGGAGAAAGCGCAGGACACAAGCTCATCGAAGGCATTAGGCCGCAAGCACCCCTAAAGCCGAGAATTGAAGAAGCACAAAAGAAGTTGCAAATGCAGATACAAAAGCTGGATGCGATAAACTCGCGAATCAACGAGAAGGATCAGGTGATCTTCAAGCGCGTCGTCCTTGCCATGCAGAGCCACGACGCTCAACACGCACGCGTGCTCTCCGGCGAGCTCTCCCAGATCCGCAAGATGGGCAAGATGATAGGCTCTGCAAAACTTGCACTGGAACAGATCCAGTTGAGGCTGAATACCATAACGGAACTTGGCGACGTAGTGGTGACACTGAGCCCCGCAATGTCAGTGATAAAGGGACTCCAGGGAGGCCTTTCAGGCATGATGCCAGAGGCGGACCAGTCATTTGCGCAGATTTCAGACCTGCTTGGCAACATAATGACCGACTCAGGACAGATCCCATCAGGCGAGATAGGAGGGTACACCGCGGTCAACGACGACACTTCGAGGATAATGGAGGAGGCGAGCGCAATCGTGGAAATGAACATGAAAAACAAGTTCCCCGACCTTCCTTCCACTGGCAGCTCACAGAGGTCCACCACGGCAGAGGCTTCAGGTTATTAGAGAAAAAGATTAGTCTCCTTCTCTCCGATCTCTTTCCTTTTTTCCAGCAGCAATTTTTTGCAGTTGCTTTTTTATCCGTGAGATTGTGGGATAGCTATAGCCTTTTTCGCGGTATGTGCGGATCATCGTCTTCCAGTTATTTAGGCGCCATTTTGCCTGGTCAGTACTCAGCAGGTGCGTCTCCCTCTTGACCATGCTCTTTCGCCCCGGCATGAGGTATCCTCCACTTGCAGCCGCATAGCGGTTGTACGCAAAACGCAGGCCAAAGAGAATTTCGTCTGCCGGCAGCGAATCGATGTACATCGCAAACTCTTGTCCTTGATCCTCCGATAGCTTTATCCTGAAGGCAAATTCTCTTGCGGGCACGGTTTTGCGTTGAAGATGGGCATTAATTAACTTTATTTCTAAACTCGAATTTAGAAACATATGCGCTAGATGACGCCTGCAATCCTGCCTGCCTTGTCAAATGCAGCTACTGCTACGTCAATGAGCGTTTTTTTATGCATTGCCGTCAACGAAACGCGCACGCGCGCAGAGCCTTTCTTTACTGTCGGATAGCGCACGGCCTGCGCAAACACACCATTTTTCAAGAGTTCTTTTGAGAACGACACTGTTTTCTTCTCGTCACCAACGATTACCGGGATTATCTGACTTGATGAATTGCCTAGGGTAAATCCTTGCTCTTTCAATCGAGCAGAGAATTGCCTGATGTTCTCAAGCAGCCTTTTTTGCAGATTGCCTTTTTTTGCCAATGGTACTGCCGTGGCCGCCGCCACGCAGATGTGGTCCGGGAGCGCAGAAGTGTAGACGAACTGCCTTGAGGTGTTGACCAGGAGC
>DASZTR010000063.1:0-8505 GCA_035547955.1 Nitrososphaera sp.
CTGCAGGCCGAGATAGCCAAGCTCCGCTCAAACTGCCTGACACGCCACATAGGCGCAGTCATCGTCAAGGAAAACCGGCAGATAGCGACAGGCTACAACGGCACTCCGCCCGGGATAAAGAACTGCTTTGAGGGCGGCTGCCCAAGGTGCCTTGCCCGGGTAAGGGGCGAGATCAAGTCTGGCGAGGGGCTTGACAGGTGCTTGTGCACCCATGCAGAGGCAAACGCGATAATGCAGTGCGCCATGTTTGGAAACGCCGGTAGCACCCGGAGCGCGACCCTATATTCCACTTTTGCGCCCTGCATCGAATGCAGCAAGATGGCGATAAGCGTCGGCATCAAGAGGATAGTCGTCATTGCAGATTATCCGGAGGACGGCACGCAGCTACTACGAGACGCAGGGGTGGAGCTTGTCAAGATGGACCCTGAAAAATTAGGCCCGTGGCTTACCATCATCCCACAGGATCCCGAGTCGTCTGCCAAGGCGGTCAATACCATCAGCAAGCAATAGTATAGTGGTAGTAGCAATTAAAAAAAGAGCGCAATAACACTATGATGAGGGAAAGGGACAATGTCCGCATCACGCAGTTCAACGTGCAGCTATATTTCCGCAGGCCGGCTCTTGACGATAGCGAGCTTTTGGCAAAAATGTTTTCTGGTTCACAAGGTTTTGAGGCCAAGCCTGTCACAGACGACTATGGCACACATCCCATGCAGGGAACAATGTCGTTTTATCGCGACGGATTCAGGATAGCACCAGTGCAGTCAAACGTGCTGCCTTTCCGCATCCTGCAGGTGATGAGCTATCCCAACACGCTGAAGGAACCCGACGCAGAGACGATTGCGTGCCTGCGCTTTGCTGCAACGCAGCTGCAGGAGCACCTGCACATTGACATCGACGGCGACGTTTATGCCGTGCGCGTTGTCTCGCACGCCTTGGTGGACGGCGGCAGGCAGTATATGCTTTCAAAACTGTCGAGCATTGAAAACGTGCCGTCGCTAGTCGGCATGTATGTCGCCCACAAGAACCCGATGGACGCGCTGCAGATAGTGACGAAAACTGGAAGCGAGCTGTCGCACAAGTCATGGAGCGATATCCGCGTGAGCCAGTTCAAGGAAAACTCGTACGTGGTGACGATTTTCCATGAAACAAAGTCCCTTCCCCTTGCGCTGAACTGGATAGCGCAGGTAGAGCAATTTGTGGCGACTATGATCCAAGAGATGGAGCAGGCGGCAGCATATCATGGAGATACGACAGGCAAAAAGCTCTGACAGGAAGGAGATCCTCAGCTTTTGCACCAATACGTTCAGCTGGGGCGACTACATCGACCAGGTGTGGGACTATTGGTTTTCAGACAAAAATAGCGATGGGCGATTGTTTGTAGCCGTCGACGATGACGAAGGTGATGGCGACAGGAAAAAGAGGAAGAAGATAGGCATGTCGCACGTCGCAATCTGCTCTGGGAGTAATAAAATGGCATGGCTTGAGGGCGTCAGAGTACACCCAGAACACCGGAGGTCCAAGGTTGCCACCGAGCTTTTGGAAACGATGCTTGCCTATGCAGGCAGACGCGGGGCAAGGCGGGCGTCTGCCATAGTCTCAAGCGAGAACGTGCCATCGCAGCGCATGATGGAGAAAAACGGCTTTGCCGTGATCTCTAGGTGGGTGTATTACAGTACAGACCAAAAGTTCGGCCGGCAAACGTCAGAGGCAAGGCTCGCCACCTTGGCAGACCTTGGCAGGATATGGGTGTACCTGCAAAGCTCGCAGATCTACAGGCTGTCTGCTGGCAAGTACGTCAAGGCGTGGCACTGGTACCCGCTTGACAAAAAGGCACTGAAATGGCTCATCCAAGAAAAGAGCGTCGCCATTACAGTTGGCGATAATGGCATTGACGGCATAGTCATCATCAACGCCAAGGGCTACTGGAGGAGGACAGACGTGTTGCAGATCGTGTACCTGGATTCAGAATCGAAAAAGGCACTACAGCACCTCATTGCGTTTGCGGCTAACATGTACGAAAGTAAGAAGTATAGACACATGCACATAGTATGCTACGACAGCAAGATCATAACATCGATGCTCCACAGCTTCAAGAAGGAAGAAGACTCGGAACTCTTTTTGCTATATAGCAAGGAATTATTTATGCCGTGATCTCCTCCTTCAGAGGGAGGAATTTACATATCTCATGGCACTCGATTCTTTCAAGTTCCTGCAAGTCGATGGGATGCGGGTCCGCTACATCGACACTGATGACACAGGCAGCAACGACGGCGACAATAATAATAGCCGCAAGCCATTGCTCTTGGTGCACGGCCTTGGCGGGGCCATAGAGAGCTGGGCAAACAACATCGGAGGACTTGCCGCTGCAAAAGAAAAGAAGTTGCGCGTAATAGCACTTGATCTGCCCGGCTTTGGGTACAGCGACAAGCCAAAAATCAGCTATACAATAAGGTTCTATTCTGACTTTGTCGCGAAATTTGCAAAGGCGCTCGATGTTGCTCCCATTGCGGTCGCCGGCTCGTCGCTTGGCGGCCACGTCGCCTGCGAGCTCGCCATAACCTCGCCCCGCGTGGTCTCAAAACTGATCTTGACAAGCCCGTCAGGGGCGCTTCCAAGGTCATTCAAAGGCTCGCCGGCGCTCTGGCGCTACGTCAAGGTGTTGGAGGCAAAGTCAGTAGAGGAAGTGAAAAAGGCGCTCTATGCGGTTGACAACAAGCCCGTGAGCGACGAGTACGCCAAGGCAGCCTACGACAAGTTTGCCATGCCCGGGGCAAAGGAAGCGTTCCTTTCTGCACTTGCAGGGAGCGCAAAGGCCCCGCGTCTTGGCAAGAGTCGGCTATCAAAGATCAGGGTGCCGACCCTTGTGATATGGGGAAAGGACGACACGATGATCCCCGTAAAGTATGTTGAGCCTTTTGTAAAGATGAAGAACAGCCGCATCGTTCTCCTGGAGAACTGCGGCCACCGCCCGCATGTCGACAAGCCAGACCTCTTTAATAGAATAGTCACAGACTTTTTGTAGCAAAAAGGGATAAAGGAGAAGGAGAGGCTCGCTAGCTAGCGAAGGCCCCTCTCTAGCCTGTCCATCTTTTGCATCATTTCTATGCTCTTTGCCTTTAACCTGTCAAGCTCGTCGCGCATCTGCGCGACCTCCTTTGGCTTCTTTGTGGCTTCCTTTATCAGGTTGATGCACTCTTCGGCCACGCGCCTGACCCTGTGATCAAGGTCAGTCTCTGACACCCTTGTCAGGTCCGGTAGCGCCTTGACGTATTCGGCGTCGGCAAAAGCCCTACACGCGTTTATCCTGACGCGGAACCAGCTGTCCGTCAGCAAGAGCCTGAGCTGGTCTGCGACCAAAGGGCTGCCGCTGTCTATAAACTTGGCAAGCGCAAACGTTGCGGCTTCTCTTACGCGGTGGTGATTGCCCTGTCTGCTCTTTTCGACCAGTAGGCTTGCGATTTCCCTGTCGTCCGGGAACTCCTTGAGGCCAGAGATTGCGCCCTGTGCCACGATGTTCTGAAACGATGTCGTCTCGACGGCCTTTTTCAGTATAGGCACGGCGTCGGCGCTCTTTGTCTTACCAATAGCAGTGGCCGCTTCTGCCTCTACGAAATAGCTCTCTTCATGCAGGTACGGACCGAGCATCTCTATAGTATCATAGCGCCTGAAATCGCCAAGTGCCTTTACCACGGCACGCCTTGCCTTTGGGTGGCTCACCTTCAGACACTTTTCAAGCGCCCTGTAAGCATAGTCCGTTCTTATTGCGCCCAGGCTCTTTGCAGCCTCTGCCGCGACTCCCCAAAATCTATCGCCCATCACGGCCTTGTGCAGCGCATCAACTATAGCGTCTGCGGAATGGTCTTTTAGCGCACGCGCCGCTTCCACCCTTTCAACCACCGTGGCGCCGTCACGCAACTGCCTTGCGAGCATCTCTTTTGGGGCCTTCACCGATATCGTCTTTAAGACTTTGAATTCTGGGTCGACAGAGAACCATTCGACTTCCCTTTCTATGGGGATCTGGAAAACGCTTTCCTTGCCCGTGACGCTAAACGTGTACGTCTTTTCATTGCCGCGCGCAAACACCAGCTTGACCTCAAGATCAAATGAGAACGGTGTCTCTCCTTGCTGCTGTTGTTGCGCCTGCTCCACCCTAATCCTGGCTGTCTTTTTCTTGTTGTCGTCCTGTGAAAACTCTACCTTCAGGTCTGGGTGGCCTTCGCGAAACACCCACTGGTCAAAGAACTGCTGTAGGCTCTTACCTGTCTCAAGCTCGAACACCTTTCTCAAGTCGTCTGTTTCCGCGGTGCCGTTTGCGAACCTCTGTAGGTACGTCTTTAGCGACCGGCGGAAATATTTGTCGCCTACAAGGTGGCGCAGCATGTGGAGTACGCACCCGCCCTTTTCGTACGTGTGCCTGTCAAAGAGGTCGTCCGGGTGCTTGTACGTCTTTGTCACAATGGGGCGCACGTACCGACTTGCGGCCTCTTCAAAATAGTCGTCTGCAGTCTGCATGATATAGTAATGGAACTCGTCTGTGCCCCTGCTTGCCTCCCAGTAAAGCGCCTCGCAGTAGGTGGCAAACCCCTCGTTGAGCCAGATGTGTTGCCAGTCCCTGCATGTGACCATGTCGCCAAACCACTGGTGTGCAAGCTCGTGCGACACGAGGTAGTCGCTTGAAAAATCGACGTGTGCCTTTTTGTCATGCAGGATGTCCTGCGTCAGGGTAGTGCAGCTGGAATTTTCCATGCCACCGTAGACGAAATCCTGGACGCACACCTGCGAATATTTCTCGTACGGGTATTTCGTGCCAAGGTACTCCTCAAAGAAATGCACCATGTCGCCGGTCCGGTCAAACGAGCGCTTGGCGTCATGCGCCATTTCTATAGGTACATAGTAGTAGAGACTTCCCTCGTTAATCTCGATGTACTTGCCGATTACCACAGAGGTGAGGTAAGCCGGATGTGGATTGTTCTCTAACCAGCGGTACCTCCACTTTTTCATGCCATTTTCTTCCTTTTTCTCTGTCTCGCCAAGCCGGCCGTTAGAGATTGCCGTAAAGCCTTCCGGCACCGTCACAATGATCTCGCTTGAGAATTTCACCTGCGGATGGTCGATGCAGGGGAACCAATGCTTTGCCTCGACCGTCTCGCCCTGCGTCCAAGCCTCTATCCTCTTATCTGGATAGTGATTATCGGGCGCGACAAAGTAAAAGCCCTTCCTGGGCTTTGCAGAATACGAAATCACGATTTTTGTCCGCTCATCTTCGCCAAGAGGCTTTGGCAGCTTTATTACAAGCTTGTCGTCGACGTTGCGGAAGGAGAGGGCTTTATTGTTGCCGCTGCCGAGTGCGACTGATTTTACTTCAAGCTCGGCAGCGTCAAGCTCGATTGAACTTATGTTGTCTTGCACGGCAGCAATGTCAAGCTCCTGTCTGCACGAGATGGTGCGCGCCTTAAAGTCCGGCTCTATCTCGAGCCTCATGTGGCTTGTCGTAAAAACGAGCGACGGGGCATAGTGTGCGCTGCTTCCTGCAAGCTCAAACTTTCTTTTAGTCTCTTCTCCTTGCCGCATGTTATATTATCTCTACGACCCCTGCTTGCAAAAGTCAGTAGAATAAAGGTTGCTAGCTATTTTTCCACTGCTAAAGAAAGTCAAGGCAGTATGGGTTCTCCACTGTGGAGGCGTCCTGGCCTGATATGCTCTCGCCGGCCACCTTCGCCCTCACAAGGCGCCTCACTAGCTTGCCTGTCCTAGTCTTTGGCAGCTCTGGCACGAGCTTCACCTCTTCGGGCCTTGCAAACCTGCCTATCTCCTCTTCCACCTTTCTCGCTATCTCTTCCTTGAGCAGTTCTTCTTCCTCATCATTCGAAAGGGAATGGCTGCTGCTATCCCTGTTATCTCTTATCACCACGCAGAGCACAATGACTTCGCCTTTGAGGTCGTCGGGCCTGCCGACTGCCACTGCCTCTGCCACCGCCGGATGCGACATCACTGCAGCCTCCACCTCTGCTGTCCCGATCCTGTGGCCGGCCACCTTGATTACATCGTCGGCCCTGCCCCGCATGTACCACAGCCCGTCACAGTCGACAGAAACAAAGTCGCCGTGGTACCAGATGCTCTTTCCGTATCTCGACCAGTAGGTCTCTATGAACCTTGCAGGGTCGTTCAGTATTCCTCTGCTCATAGAAGGCCACGGCTTTTTTATTACTAGTAGGCCCTCGCTTGCCGGCCTGCCGCTTTCGTCAAGCACGTCAGCGTCAAAGCCCGGTATTGGACAGCCTACTGTACAGGGGCGCAGGGGCATCACCGGGAGCGCGCTCAGTATCGCACCCCCTACCTCCGTGCCGCCGGAGAGGTTGATGACGGGACATTTTTTCTTGCCTACCCTTTCAAAGTACCATTCCCATGCCTCTTTGTTTATCGTCTCGCCCGTGCACGCAAGCATGCGGAGCGACGAGAGGTCATGAACGCTAGTATCGACGTTGTTCTTCATAAAGAGCCGTATCGCGGTCGGCGCCGCGCCAAAGATGCTGACCCTGTGTCGCTCTATGAGCTTGCACCAGATGTCAGGCGCAGGATAGTCGAGAGTCTCCTCGTATACGAGTGCTGTGGCGCCCACAATGGGGCTTCCGTACACCACCCATACTTGTCCCGTTATCCAGCCAATATCTGCATACCAGAATAATGTGTCATCAGGCTTTAGGTCGATGAGATAGGCGGCCTGCTGAGCAGCAACTGACATAAAGCCACCGTGCACCTGCAGCGTGCCCTTGGGCCGGCCCGTCGTGCCAGACGTATAGAGAACGAAAAGCGGGTCTTCTGCGTCCATGACCTCGGTCTTTGCCTGCCCTTTGCCATTTACAAAATCGCCGTAATTGACAACAACGGTACCGCTGTTTTTGTTATTATTATAATCATTATTATGATCGCCTTTTCCGTTTCCTGCGTCAGCGACTACTACTACCTTTTCGACCTTTGTGCCCTCTGCTATCGCTTGCGACCATTGCGCCTTCAGGTCGACATCCTTTCCGCGTCTCTTGCTGCTGTTTGCTGTTATCAAGAGCCGGGCGCCAGAATCGACAAGCCTGGAACGTAGAGCAGGAGCTGAAAACCCGGAAAACACCGTCGCGTGCACCGCGCCTATCTTGGAGCAGGCAAAAATAGCATAGAATGCTTCGGGTATCATCGGAAGATAGATGCCTACTACGTCTCCCTTTTTCACGCCTGCGTCCAAAAGGGCCGACGCGAGCCTGCCAACTTCGAGGTCAAGCTCGCCATATGTGATTTTTCTTGCACCGTGCTCATTGGCAAATACATACGCGACCTTGTCTGGCCGTTGCCTGGCGTGCCTGTCGATTGCGTTTGCTACAATGTTGCATTTTCCGCCTATGAACCACTTTGTCCATGGGATGCCGCCCGTGCCAAAAGGAGCATCATCGTAGACCCTGTCGTACTTACGGAACCACTCTAGGTCGAGGTCGCTGTTGACTGCGTCCCAGTACCACGAAATGTCGCTGTTTGCCCTCTTTACGAGCTCTTTGTAGCCAGAAATACCGTGCTTTTTCATAAAGCGCGCCATGTTGCTGTCCGCTAGGTGGCTTGCACTCGGCTGGAACGCAAACGGTTCCCTCTCTTCCAAGTTAAAAGCAAACGCCCCAAGACGTCTATTTTACTTAACTACTGGGCGGTGTGGATGAGTCAAGCTGGCCCGATAGTGGGGCACACAAGAAAGAAAAATTAAATGAGATGTTCCGGCGATAGGCGTATAGAGAGAGGAGGCGAGGGCTTGGTCATCGAGGAGATCCGGTACGATTTCGCAGACTATCCGAAATATGCGGACGACTTTGTGCGCGACCTTGTGAAACTGATGATAATGTCCAAGATGAATTCCACTGCGCGCAACACCTCCTCAAAGGCATACTTTCAGAAACTAGTGTCGCAGATGGAAGGCTGCGAGGCAAACGTGATAAAATATGGCCAGCCGCTATTGTACGTCAAATACCGCGGAGTCCAGTTCACGGACCAAAAGGTGACCTCGCAGTTTGTCAGGAGCAGGGGCCACGTCATCGACGTGACTATGGAGTCCGTCTTTGGCGAATTTGTCAAGACGTTTGACAGCCTTGCGTCAATGTCTGAAAGCAAGGTGAAATGGGGCATTATTTCCACCACCGCCACCGCCGCCGATGCTGATGGCAATGGCAAAAAAGAAAAACCCGATCCCATGTTCGCGCTCTTGGACAGGTTCGTAGAGGCTGTCGGCCGCCTGGCCGCGCTCGACCCTTCAAGCCCAAATAGCCTTGCGGAAAAGCGCTTTGGGATAAGAAACGCCAGTGTTACAAGAAAATCTCTCCACCTTGAATTCCTGGTGGATGGCCGGCTGCACATCATGGAGCTGAACCCTGGCAAAAAGAAGGAAAAAGCGGTAGAGTTGTTGTTTGGAAGCTCTGAAGAGGCAAAAGCCATAGTCGCTCTCATGATGCAGTAGCTAAGCACTTTATTAAT
>DASZTR010000064.1:0-10336 GCA_035547955.1 Nitrososphaera sp.
GAGAACGATGTCGACTGACGTGTCTGCGCCGCCGTTGTTAGCGACGGTCAGTCTGTAGTTGCCTGGCTGCTTGGGTGTCGCGCCGTCTGCAAGCGTCTGGTTGAATCCTTTCCTCAAGATCTCGCTCCCGTCCGGCCCGGCGATGACTGCCGTCATGGGAGTGGAACTTTTGGCTGAAACTATGACCGAGAGCGGCCTTTGCAGGTCGGCGACTGTAAATTCTGCAGATGTGGATTTGCCGGCGGCAAGCGATACGTCGTGCAGTATGGTCGTGTCTTTCTGCAGCTGCGTTGCTATCGGGACTGCCGACGCCAAGGTCATTGCAATACCTATCGCAAAAAGCGCCGCGCCGCCTATCAGCACGTAGTAGCCGCGTTTCAATGCCTCTTTCTCTGTTCTGTCTGCAATCCTTTGTTATTAACCTAGTGCGCGCAGGCTCTTTCAAGCCTTCGACTGCTGTTGTTATTATTAATGAACCTTAAGGTTTGACGCTTTAGAGCAGCCTACACGATCTGACTGCATTGAGGAGAGAGAATCAGAGGTTACTGTTTATTAAATATAAGGTAATTTTATTTGCGCGCGTGTGCGTTTCCAGCAATCTACTACCACTACAAGCGTAGTTGCAGGGGCAAGGCACAACTAGTCTCGTCTTCTAGTTAGTTCTTTTATCTTCATGATAAGTAGAATAATTCCTCTCTCTAAGCAAGCAGAGCGAGAGAAAGAAAGAGAAACTCGTCAAGGAAAAAGCAGAGTAGGCGTCATATCAAGAGGGTGAGAGGACGCTTTAAAATTGATAGTTGCTCCCCTTCCCCGCCCAAGCACTATATTTTTGAGTACCAACAACAACAGTCGAAGGCTTGAAAGAGCCTGCGCGTGCGTATGCAATTTATGCAGCAAACTTTTCGATTATGCGGCCCATGCACTTTGTGCACTTGTTCAACAGGTCTATCCTTGCAAACTCGTTTGGCGAGTGTATGCGCGCAAACATGTACGTACTTCCCACCGATATGCAGGGGGCCTTGAGCACCTTGACAAACGAGTACATCGGGCCGGTGCCGGCTGATGACACGCTCAGGATGGAACTCCCAAACGCCTCTCGCGCCGCCTCGTCAACCTTTTTCACAAACGGGTCGGATATGGGTGTCCTTGCAGCTGCTTCTCCGTGAATGAAATTCACCTCAATGTCTGGAAAACCGTTGTCCTTCAGGTGCTTTTTCAGGCGCGCGAGCTGCTTCTCCGGCACCATGCCGGGCACGAGGCGAAAGTCGATTTTTACTCTGGCCCTTGACGGGAGCACCGTCTTGGCCCCCTCTCCGATGTAGCCCGAGTCAAAGCCGGCAATGTTGCACGTGGGCATCCCTACAAGTGCGTTTTTGGCGTCTTTGCCTCTGGCGCCTGCAACAAAGCGCTTTATTCCGTACTCACTCTTGAATCCAACCGCGTCAAAAGGCTCTTTTGCAATGACTGACAGCTCCTGCTTCGTAAATGGCCTGACCTCCTTGTACCAGTCCTTTATCGTGACCCTGCCTGACTGCGAGTCGCGCATTGTATTGAGCGCAGACACGAGCCGCCACGCCGGGTTCTCGATGAGCACCGCAAGGCTGGAATGCGCGTCCCTTGACGGGCCTGTTGCAATGAGTTCAATGTACAAAAGCCCTTTCATGCCGAGGCTTAATATTGGCCTGTCCTTTGCGTCTACGTATCCAAATTCCCATATCACGCCGTCACACGAGAGTTTTTCCTTGTATTTTTTCAGGTACTCCTCGACGTGCACGCTCCCAATCTCCTCCTCGCCTTCCACCATGAACTTGACGTTGCAGGGCACGTCGCCCGTTTCCTTGAGGAGGTATTCGACAGCTTTGATACGAGTTATAAGCTCGCCCTTGTCGTCTGCCGAGCCCCTTCCAAAGACCTTGTTATCGCTGACGGTGCCGCTGAACGGCTCGTCATCCCACAATTCGATTGGCTCCTCCGGCTGTACGTCATAGTGGTTGTAGAAGAGGAGCGTCTTGGCCGGATTTGTCTTTGACTTTACTTCGCCGTAGACTATGGGCGGCACGGCTTTGTCATCATCAAGGTACAAGACTTCAGAATTGATGCCTGCCTTTTGCATCATTTTTGCCACCAAGTTTGCGCATTCTACTAGGCCTACCTTTTTTGCAGAGACGCTTGGCTGCCTGATGAGCGCCTGCAGGTCAGAGACCAGATCATTCATCCCGGCGTCGACGAGGGAGTCTATCATTAACGTTTGATGGAGCCCTGGATATTGAAAATAAAGGTTGCTTTCCAGAAGCTACGGCGCTACTTTTACCATGCCTCTCGTCCAAGGCCAAGGCTCAGTGTGAACATGATATTAATCAGCAGAATCAAACCCGCAAGTAAACAAATCCGCGGGGCCAGGTACTTTTCCACTCTGAGTCGTGACATTGGCACCGCTATCTTGGAGGAAGGGGGATTTTTTGCACGCAGGGTCGGTCACAAGGTTCGTTCCAGCGACTTTGTTGTTGGTCCATTTCACAAATCCGCCTGCCCTGACGTTGACTGTTTGCTGCTCAAACTGGCCGCCATGCTTGGATGCGCCATCCAGTATTGATACGCTCTGGCCTGCCACAGACTGTACCCTATACAGTGGCGGGTTTGCCTCCCGTGTGGAAAAAAGCATTACAAACACAACGTCTACTATAATTCCGGCTGCCACTGGTACAATATTACGTGCATAGTAGTGCAGAGATATGGCAAACAACATGATAAACTTTTGCTCAAGCCCTGAATCAGGGTTGGCCCGGCATTTCTATCTTGAGCCTGTGTACATTGGGTTCGCCGCTGGGTAACTGCCGCTCGCTCACGTCTGCAAAAGCATAGTATGCGACCAGCATTGAAAATAGAAAAGCAATGATTGCAGGTATGATTACCACGAGCAGTATCCCGGACATACATGCATGTTCATGCCATGCCGCCAATAAAAGTCCTCTCCGGTTTTGCACATATCATTTATAACCATCCTGAGACGCATTTTTCCCCACATGTCCAGTAATTCCATCTTCTTTTCACCAAAGTCGATAGCTGTCATCGGTGCCTCTGAAAAGCCGGGCGTAGGCAAGACGATATTTACAAACATTGCCAAGCATTTCCGGGGCAAGATCTATCCGGTCACCCCGTCAAACCCGACGGTGGGCGGCCTTGTGGCATACAAGAGTGTGCTGGACATACCTGAAAGTGTCGACCTTGCGGTGGTCGCCACGCCCAGCCGTTTTACACCCGCGGTGATGGAAGAGGTGGGCAAGAAGGGCTTAAAGGGCGCCATCATCGTGTCCGCCGGTTTTAGGGAGGTGGACGAGGAAGGTGCCCGCCTCGAAAGGGAAGTGGGCGAGATCTCCAAAAAGTACGGCATCAGGGTGATTGGCCCAAACTGTCTTGGTATCATGAGCCTGTCAAAGAACAACATGATGAACTCGACCTTCCTAAAGATAACCCCAAGCCACGGCGGTATAGCACTAGTCTCGCAAAGCGGCGCGATCTGCGCAGCTACCGTTGAGGACGCCGGCGCGCAGAACATCGGCTTTTCCAAGGTGATAAGCATGGGCAACAAGGTGGACATGGACGAAAGCGACGTGCTGGAGCTCTTGGCGGAAGACGAGGACACCAAGGTCATCGTGATGTACCTTGAGGACATCCGCAACGCAAGGCGCTTTATGGACATCGCAAAGAGGATAACTGTTGAAAAGAAAAAACCGATTATAGTGCTAAAGTCCGGCAGGACTGCAGAAGGCGCAAAAGCGGCGGCGTCGCACACAGGCGCGCTCGGGGGCTCTGACGCAAACTATGAAGCCGCGTTTGCGCAATGCGGAGTAATCCGGGTCGACACGATGGGGGAGCTATTCGACCTTGCCACAGCGTTTTCCAAGCAGCCCCTGCCGGAAGGTGGAGTGGTCATCGTCTCAAACGCGGGGGGCCCTGCTATCATATCGACTGACGCCTGCTCAAAGTACGGCTTAAAGATGGCCGACATCTCTTCAATACGCGACGACATTGCCAAGGTCATACCGGCATACGGCTCGCCTAGGAACCCCGTCGACATCGTAGGCGACGCGGATTTTAACCGGTTTGACAAGGTGCTCAACTTAGTCCTTGCGCATCCTAACGTGGGCTCTGTAGTTACAATGTGCACCCCTTCTGCCACACTGAACTACGACGACCTTGCAAGAGTGCTGGTCAAAATGTCCAGGCAGTTCCCTAAAAAGACTATACTTGCGTCACTCATGGGGCTGGCAGAGGGCGTGGAGAACCGGGCAATAATGTCCGAAGGCGGCGTCCCTTACTACCCATATGCCGAGCCGGCGATAAGGACGCTCAAGTCAGTATATGATTTTAAGGACTGGGTCGAAAGCTCCAAGATGAAGGCCGGCACGTTCTCGTTTGCCAAGGACACGGCCAAGGTCAGAGAGATATTTGCAGGTGTCAAAAAGCAGGGGAGAAACAACCTGCTCGAAGAGGAGGGCTATGAGGTTCTGCGGGCGTACGGGTTTCCCACACCAAAGAGTATACTCGGCGCGACGGAGGACGAATGCGTCAGGGCCGCAAAAGAGATAGGATATCCTGTCGTCATGAAGATAGCGTCACCGGACATCATACACAAGTCGGACGCCGGCGGGGTCAGGGTGGGAGTAAAGGGCGACGACGAGCTGCGCGCCGCCTTCCGGTCGATAATGGAAAACGCCAAAAAATACAAGGCTGACGCCCGGATAAAGGGCGTCCTTGTACAGGAGATGGTCAAGGCCGCCAAGGAGACGATACTCGGCGCAAGCCAGGATCCGACGTTTGGGCCTGTCATAATGTTCGGCCTTGGCGGAATCTATGTCGAGGTGCTAAAGGATGTGGTGTTCCGCGTCGCGCCGATCGACGAGCGCGAGGCGAACAAAATGGTCGAGTCGATAAAGACTATAAAACTGCTAAAGGGAGTGAGGGGAGAAAAGCAATCCGACCTGAAGGCCATCTCTGATTCGCTCCAGAGGCTGTCGCAGCTCGTAACTGATTTCCCAGAGATAAAGGAATTTGACATCAACCCGCTTCTTGTGCTCGAAGAGGGCAAGGGCGCAAGGGTGGTCGACGCAAGGATAATACTAAAGTAAGTAGCCTGCTACCTTTTCATAAGATCTCGGCGCAATCAGGACATTTTCCGCGCCTCTGCTTTTATTGCTCGACAACCTCACATTTTCTCTACCAACCTTGGAGTGGCCCGTTACTTCTCAAGGCTACTGTGCTTTTCATAGCACACTGAAAACAAACACGTCTATGTTGGAAGCCTTATAGCTTGGTGCCGCATTCCTCGCAGAATGCCGCGCCAGCCTCGTTCTGGTAGCCGCACGACGGGCACTTGCCTGCTGCCGCTGCATCTGGAGAGCCGGCCGCCTTTAGGAGAACAATGTCGCCTATCTTTGAAATGCCTTCCCATTGCACTTCCTTTTTGCTCCCTGCAGTGCTGGAAGAAACAGGAGTTATCCTCACTGATATCGTCGCCTTGCCGCCTTGCTTTCTCAGGCCGACCTCTTCTATCTTTCCGACCAGCATCGCCTCTCCGTCGTACGCGGACATGCCAACAAGCTGGCTTATCGAGACAAAGCCGTCCTCACTCTGCGTCGGCGAGATGACTGCAGGCGGGACCGGCGTAATTGCCCTTTCTTGCACAGGAGCAATCTCTGCCTTTGGGCTCACTTCTGGAGCCTGCGCCGGCGCGTTGAACTTGCGGTACTGGGCGATTGTCGAGTTGCATGCCCTGCACTTGTATTCGCCCTTTTCTATGAGTGTCACGCCTTCGCCTACGTCTTCGTTTGGGTTCTCATAACTAAGGGTGGGTGCGCCCTCAAAGTCGCGCTCGCACTTGTTGCAGAAATACTTTACAAACCTGTCGTTGTCCAGCCTGCCTATGCCTGCAAGGAACAGCTCCGGCCCGCCAAGATTTGCCATCTTTTGCTCGTCGTCACTAACCTTTGCAATAGCGTAACCTCCAGAGCCGCGCAACTTTTTCTCGGCCATGTCCTCTGCCATCATATGCTATATCATGACCTAGCAGAGTTTGTTATTTAAATGGTCCCGTGCTCGTGCGTTAATATATTGAAACCCTGTACTATTGTGCCTGTGAACGCCGTTGCAGTCCTGCTCTACAGGAACCTGGTGGCGTCAATAGACAAGGTGTTCCTGGTATGGCAGGTAGTGTTTCCGATAATCTACATCTTTATCGCCGGCTACTCCTACTCGGCGCTCCTTGGCGGTCACGGGATCGCAATGGGGAGCGTGAATGTCCCGTACCCAGCGTACCTGGCCGCCGGCATGATGGGCTTTAACATGATGAACTCAAGCACCGTGGCCGGGAGCATCATCTGGAACGACAAGAAAAATGGCATGTTTAAGCAGATCCTGGTGATGCCCTTTGCCCGCATGGAGTACGTCCTTGGAAACATCGTGACAATAATGCTGATGGGGCTTGCAAGTGCCGGCCTGATACTGCTCGCCGGCTCGCCGACGCTCCTTGGCAACGCGCAGCCGACGATTGCGGGATCGCTATACGTGCTCTACGCGCTCATAGTGGGCGCGGTGTTCTTTGGGTCAATTGCGATAATCATATCGACACGGCTAAAGAGCAGCGAAGGCTTTAACGTGATTGTAAACAGCGTCTTTTTGTTCTTCTCTTTTGCCAGCTCTGCGTTCTACCCTTCAGAAGGCGTGCCAACTGGTCTTGGGGCCGCTTTTTACGCAAACCCTCTGACCTACATTGTCGACATTACGCGCGCCGGCATCTTTAACCAGATAACGCTCTTTACGGGTATCGAGATGGGGGTGATAGCTGCGTCTGCTGCCGGTGCGTTCTTGCTTGCGACTATATCCATCCTCAGGATGAGGGTTTAGCAACAGTAGAGCTACTGCCACCACCTACGACGGTCAGGAACACCTCTTCTAGCGTCGGCGGGTTGACTGATACACTCTCTATCTGGACGCCGTTTCTTGCTAACGCTTCTATCGTCCTAACCAGCACGTCCTGCGCGTCCTTGGAACCTATCCTAATCGTGTCTGCCGCAGGGGCTTCTAGAATTACCGACTGTCTGCCGACTATAGAGTCTAACATGCCCCTGACATATTGCGCGCTTGCGTCTTTTAGCTTGATCTCGACTTCCTTTATCCCGCCGTACTTTTGCTTCAGGCCTACCGGCGTATCTATCGCTATCATCCTGCCTTTGTTGATTATGGCGATATCGTCGCACATGTACTCCACTTCCTCCATTATGTGCGTCGTGAAAAACACGGTCAGGCCGCCGTGAACGTGCCTTTTTACATAGTCAAGGAGCATGCGTCTTGCCGCAGGGTCGAGTCCTACCGTAGGCTCGTCTAGAAACAAGAGGTTCATATCGTGCATGAACTCCCTTGCGATCTGCACGCGTCTCCTCTGGCCGATTGAAAGCTCTTCGTTTTTGACGCCGCGGATCTCGGCAAGGTCAAACTGCTCCAAAAGCTCACGCGTCCTGTCGCGCCTCTTCTCTCCTCGGATGCCCCACATCATGCCGTACAGGTCAAGGGACTTTTCCACTGTCACGTTGCCCTCAAAGCTTGGCTCCTGGAGCACTACGCCTATCCGCTTTTTGATCTCCCTTGCGTGCTTGACCACGTCTTTGCCAAATATTCGGACGTCGCCTGACGTGGGATGCACCAGCGTTGTTAGCACTTTGATGGTGGTGGACTTGCCTGCGCCGTTTGGGCCGAGGAAACCGAACACCCTGCCATAGCCGACGTCAAACGAAACGCCGTCCACCGCCCTTACAGAACCGTAATCCATGCGCAGCTGCGAGACGCTGATGCAGTTGCCGTCGTCATCTTTGTCTTTTTCCATCGGCCCTGTTGATAAAAACGGGCCGGCTAATATGAGATTCTGTGTGTGATGTGCATCTCTGTCAATATATATTAGCAAGCTCTCCAAAATGTTTCTCGGGCTGAGGGAATCGTTTGTCGCTAAGCTTCATTGACATGGTAAACGTGCTCTTGAAACAAAAGCCAGAGCTGACGGCAGAGGCAATCCGCGACATGGTAGACGAAAAAAAGCGCAAGGTGGGTGCCGGCTATCTGACGGACCAAGGCGCGCTGTTCCTGGTGGCGGCTGACCTTGGCATATCGTTTGACAGCGTGCCCAAGATGCAGTCGGGGCTCAAAGACCTGTATATCGGGGCCAAAGACGTCACGGTGACAGGCCGCATCATGAACATTTATCCGCCCTTTACGTTTACCAAGAAAGACACCAACGAACAGTCATTTACCCGCACGCTTGTCATCTACGACAAGGGCGCCAAGGTAAAGGTCAAGCTTTGGGACAAGCAGGTGGGCGTTCCTGACGAGATGGGCCTGCAGGCCGGCGACCTTGTGAAAATAATAAAGGGCTACGTCCGCGCTGGCCTTGATGGCAAGCCAGTCCTCAACCTTGGGACCTACAGCGCCATAGAGGTCGTGCAGGATGGTGGCGGCTCAGACATACCGCCGATAGACTCGCTTGCCCTGAGCATTGACGACGTAAAGGAAGTGCAGGACTCTGCCGTGATCACAGGCATAGTAAACGCAAACCCTAGGATTTCAGACTTTGTGAACCAGCGGGGCGACGCAAGCAAGTCGCTCCAGCTCCAGGTCTCAAATGAGGCAAACACGCGCACGCTCCGGGCCGTGATATGGAACATCGACGAATCAAGGGTGCCCAAGGTCTTTAAGACAGGCTCAAAGGTCAAGCTCGTAGGAGTAAGGGTAAAGCAGGGCAACCCGCAGTTTGGGAACGGCGACTATGAGCTGCATGGCGACGAGGGCACCATACTTGAATTTTCAGGCTCGCAGCAGGACGTCGACGTGATGCCGCTGAGGGTGATATCTGTGGGAGAGGAGACTGGTAGGGGAAGCTTTCTCTGCCTCGCTGTCGACAGAGCAGCAAGGGCGCTCACGCTGACCATAGACAACGGCGTCGCAAGCCAGAGCCAGCTTTCCTCTGGCGTCATGATAGAGTGCGTGCCAAGCAGGATATTTGGAAACGCAGTCACACTCTCAAAGGAAGACTCGTATTTGCGCGTGACGGACGACGACCCGTCATTTCCGTCTCTTGGCAAATTCGAGACAAAGATAAAGGACATTGTCTCAGTCGCAGGCGACCCCGCTCCTATCGTGCTTGAGGCCATAGTCCTGCAGGCCCCTTCGACTTCCGATGTGAATCTAAAGTCTGGCGAGACGGTGCCAGTCACGTCGACGCTCCTTGGCGATGACACTGGCCAGATCCGATTGGTAGGATGGCGCAGCCAGAGCTCTACGGTCAACAAACTGGCCGTGGGCGACAGGGTCAAGCTTGTAGGCGTGACTGCTGGCGCGGGGAGGGAGGGCACAGCAGAACTTACCCTGCGCTCCTACTCATCGATAACCCACCTGGGGTAACAACAATAAACAATTTCAACGCGCATGGTGTAAATTGCCTCATTGGTGCATCCGGTGAAAAAAAATCCACAAGTAGGCAGACAAGCACAAGGCGCGCATCAAAAAGCACTCAAGGGAAAAAGACGAGGCCTTTTGAGTCGGAATCGAGATCGAGATATGCCTGCTTGGCGAAAAGGATGGCAGGTCTGCAGACGCGGCTTTTGCAATAGAGCGTCTACCGCAGAATCACCAGATAGACTATGAGTACGGCAAGTGCCAGCTTGAATTCAGGACCGACCTAGTGTCGATGAATGACCTCGAGGATCTGAACCTGCAGTTTGAAGAGTTTATCGAGCACCTTGAAAGGGCGGTGAAAAAAGCTGGTGAGCATGTCGTCCCTGTCTTCCTTGGTGCAAACCCGTCACTTCTTGCTCTTGCCAACAGCCTGATAATGGTAAGCCCCGCCACAGTAGGCTTGCACGTTGACAGCAAAAATTCCGGATATGTAGATGGAGGGGCAGAAATTCAAAGCCGTGCACGTCGATTCCGCAATACAGGGCTTCCACCTCCACCTGCAGGGCAAATAGCCGGATTTTGCGGCGATGATGTTCAACCACATCCTTTCAACTTGATCCCTTCAATTATATTGCATGGAGCAAACAGCCGGCTCTTTGCCGGCAGGGTATTTCCGCTCCACGAGCAGCGCATATTCATGTACGACCAGTCCGAGAGGCAGAATTCCAGCTTTCAGGGCATACCATGCTACCTTGCAGGCGCCAAAGACTGCGTCGACTATATGATTTCAAGAAAGCATGTCATAGCCAAGGACTACTCTGAATTGTTCAAGGAGCGCCATGATGACTGCCGCTTGCGGCTGGAGGCGAACAACAACTACAACAACAATACCAAT
>DASZTR010000065.1:0-7458 GCA_035547955.1 Nitrososphaera sp.
AATGGGGCACAGTGGTGAGGGAAGGATGCAAGGTCCTCAATGATAATCACTGGTTCCCTGCGCTCACGCTCATTATCGGCTGGCCTGACGAGACGCCTGACGAGACGCAGTACACCATCGACCTCATCGAGGACTTTAAGCAGACTAACATGCGCGGCATCGTCGCACCGCTGCTCTACCAAGACTTTTCTGAAAAGAACTCGATGCACTTTGGCAACCTCAATGAGGCCCAGTTCACGCTGTTCTGGATGTGCTGGCAGCACAACTTGCGTGTTATTAACGACATCATCCCGATAATCATCAGGAACAAGTCGTACGGGCCCATGATGAAGGTGTTCATGGCACTCCTCATAAAGGCAGGGACATGGGCAATCATGAAATATCTGCGCGGACTCTCAAAAGACCTGTTTGCAGGCCAGTTGCCAGAGGACATTGTCGCCCGCTACACGAACAAGAGGTCCGTCACTGCGCCACTGCCAAAGAAGCTGTAAGGCCCCTTAATGGTTTTTCTCTAGACAAGGTAGAACACATAAAATAATACAAGCTAACAGTATATACATGCATATATATACACGCGGTCGGACGCGGGATCAAAACCAAAATGACGCAGAAAAAGTTAGAAAACAAACATGAATGTGTCTAGATCTCAAAGCGATATAGAAAAAAATGGAGGTGCCTAGAAGATTTTATTCTTTTCTTCTTCTTACTGTAGCCCCTTTATTGCCTCATCTGCAAGCGTCGCGGCCTTTGGAGTAAGTACGATAAAGTAGTTCCTGTCCGCGCGCTCTACTGATGGCACTATACGGAACTTTTTGGTCGACACGTCGAACTCGACTAGCCCTGGCTCCAAATTGCCCTTTGTGTACACCATCATCAAAAGCTCGCCGGTGAGGGGGCTGAGAGGGATTAGCGAAAACACATATCCCTTGTACGAGCTGACAGGCATTACCTGCTTGCCATAAGGCGCTACCGATACGAGATAGAGAAAAACGTCCTCTATGGTATTGAACTCTTCATACTCAAATTTCATGTTTGGTGTGCGCTATGACAGAAATAAAAGGCTTTAACACCAACAAAAGAGGAGAAGAAGGAGAGAAGGTCATCCGTACGACTCGAACTTGATATCGTACGAGCCGTCCTTGCGCTTGTTGCGCTCGGTGACGAAACCCTTTGGTATGAGGTAGTCAAGCGCGCCATCCACGGTCCCCTGCCATCCGCAGATGTAGAACGATGTATTTTCAGGCGTCACCTTTTCGCCGACTAGCTCTTCGAGCGGCGACAGGTCCTTGCCGGCCTTCGGCCTCAAGAACGACTCGACCCTGCCCTTCTGGCCGTTCCAAGTCCTGTTGAACCATTCCTGCGGCCTGCTGACAGAGGCGCGATAGCGGAAGTTCCACTTGTCCTTGCCCTTGTCAAGGCTCTCGTCTTCCAGGGCTGTGAGCAGCTCGCGGTAACCAAGCTCGTCGACATAACTTGCGCCGTGCAGCACCACGATTTCTCGCTTGCTCTGCGAAGCGTGCAAGTGCAAAGAGTAAGAAACAAACGGAGCGAGACCCGTCCCGCCGCCGATCAGGACCATTCTGCGGTTGTCTGGCCTCCCGTCGTGCATCTTTTCGTTTATGGTGAAAATACCTGTTGGCTTGACCCATGCAATTTCGTCGCCTTCTTTCATGTTAAACATCTGGGTCGTTAGCCTGCCGGGGACGGGCTTTCTGACCCATCGGATGTAAAGCTCCCAGTGCTTTTTCTGCTCGGGAGGCGACGCGATGGAATAGGCGCGTCTGATTATCTTGCCCTCACTTGGGACATTGGTGCCTATGGTGAGGAACTGCCCGGCCTTGAAGTCGGGGATTTGACCGTTTTCAGGGGTTATCCTAAATACTGCAAGATCCTCCTTGATTACCTGGAGATATGTGATCTTGCCCTTGTTGTCAACGACCATGTACCCCACAGCTTCAACGGCTGCATAATAAATACTTTCATTGGAATCGCAGCGTACTAGAATGGTTCAATGTTGATCGACTAAAACCTGCGCTGTTGCGCTTCAAGCGCAAAAAAAAGAATACTGTAATCGCAATTAATTAATCTGGAACAGATCATTGCTACTCTATGGCAGGAAGAGAAGGAGAAGGATGGATGAAGGCTGGAAAGGACTTTGGGGCAATAGATGAATTGAACCAGACGATAAATGAGCAGAGCGACGAGCAGCGCAAGATTGCTGCAAAATTCGGCAAGGCCATGAATGACTTTGCCACAGAGCGATCACTAGAGACCTGCCTTGAGGCCCTCAATCTGTCCATCCAGCTGGCAAATATCCGCGCAAAGGTGTCCAGCTCGTGGGAGCATTATGCCAGGCTCTTAGAGGGCGAGATTGTGCGTGTGTCAAAGCAGGCTGAAAAGAAATGACTATTGATGCACCATTCAATCCTGCACCAGGACCGGCGCCGTCAGTTTCTTGAAATCGTCAAAGAGCGCGTGCGCAAGCCTGCCGTTTACAAATAAAAGATACAACCCCTCGTCCATCAGGTTTTCTATTGCAACTCCAATGTCCTCGTTCTTGATAATCGGGCCGTAGGATAGCGAATCGGTGGCAAGCATTAAGGTAGCCTTGTCGTGGTTGTCAATCACGTCGTAGAGCGCAGATTCAGCCGTCCCAAAGAACCCCATGTCGTACCTGTCAAGCCTTGAGTGGAATATCGTGGCGATGGTTTCAAGCTCGCTTGAGCCAATTATCGGCGACGTAAAGTTCTGGTGGCCGGCAAACGTGACACCATAGTCAAGGCCGCTGTAACCGTTGTGTGTAAAGAACTCTTCACATGCTTTTAGCATCTGTGCCTCTGTGAGCCATTGGAAGTGACCTTCATTCATTCTGGCAATGAACGTCTTTGCAGCGACCATCCTTGGCTTGATGTTCAATGTATTTATCGTCATACAATGTTTGGATTTTTGCTATAAATAAATATCATCATTATGCTGATATTTTGGTTTCAATGCAAACCGACACCGAAGATATAGCATAAGGTGGTTTTTTATAGAGGAAACGCGAACTAAGATGTCGCATCGCAAGCAAAAAATTTCAATAACGTGCATAAACCAATTAGAGGTATCAAAACAGTAACGCGAAAGTCCTAAATTTCAGGCATACACAAACCCACATCTGAAGAGGAAGAAATTTTCAAGAATTCTTCGGGCCTTCGATTCTATGGATACAACGTCACGGGTTCTTTCAGGTTGTTAGATTTTGTTGATAGAGAAAACAATATCATCATTCATCATGCTGCTAGATGCAACAAAGAAGTCTATGGTAGGGATTAACAACTTGTAGATAGGCATAGCTTTGTGAGAGTCGCAGACACACATTTGCAACTCTGCTTCTTCAACCTGCACAATCGGGATTAGTGGCAAGCAGGACAAATCGCAGGCTGAGGTGCATACAAAGACTGCTGCCGGTAATGAGGCTCTGAAGACTATCAGAACTGATAGAAAATTACTGGAACACTATTTTGTGCCGTATCGTGCCCAGCCTTTCAATGGCTATCTCGACGATGTCACCGTTTTTTAGGTACCGAGGCTCCTTCATTGACATGGCCACGCCTGCAGGTGTGCCGGTCGAAATGATGTCGCCGGGCTCCAAAGTCATTGTACGCGTCAGTCCAGCGATTACGCGCGCTATTGAAAGAACCATGTTGCTTGTCGAGGAATTTTGCCTAGTCTCGTTGTTTACCTTAGTAGTTATCACCAAGTTTTGCGGGTCAGGTATCTCGTCCTTTGTCGTCACCCATGGGCCGCATGGTGCAAACGTGTCGATGCCCTTGCCACGCGTGAACTGCTTGTCCTTGAACTGGATATCGCGTGCCGAAACATCGTGGAATATCATGTAGCCAAACACATAGTCGAGCGCATTTTCTTCGGAGAGCTTTTTTGCCTGTTTGCCTATCACTACCGCAAGCTCGGCCTCATAGTCGAGTCTTGTGACAAACGATGGGCAATGGACCTCGCCGTAGGGCTTGTTGAGCGCGGTCCTCGGCTTTAAAAAGATCACCGGCTCGTCAGAGGGGGTCAGGCCGGCGTCGCGGGCGTGGTTGTAATAGTTGAACGCAAGGCACACTATCTTTGGCGGGTTTGGTATCGGGACAAGTAGTTCCGCCTCTTCCACCTTGTGTCTATATGCCAGCAGATCTTTGACTTTTCTGACTTCGTCAAGCCACCCGCCGAACATGAAATCTTTGATGCTTGGAGGAACAGGTATCCCCGTCTGCTCCTGGATCTCTTGGCGCGTGATTAGGTGCTTCCAATCGTCAGAGACGAGCGCATATGTTTCCTGAAATTTTGAATCGTTAATTCTTGCTATCTTCATTGCATGCTTACCTGTGCGTCAGTATTGCGGTGTTATTGCCGTCGATGCGGCAGAACCCGAACCTTACGAACTGGACTTCGGTCCCGGGCGGAAGGGCGGCTGCAAACGATTCTGCCCCACCTTTTGCTATTTCAAGGCTGTTCGTGTTGTACTCCTCACCTATGTACAGTTCCTTGGGAATCATAACCTTAAAGTCAACTATATCATTCTTTGCAATCCATTGGATCTTGGGCATTGACTGACGGATTTCGTCGCCGCTGGTTCCGGCTGTTATAGATGCCACCGCCCCATCACCCTTCTTTACGATGTCCTTTACGCGAATGTTGTAAAGTTCAATGAGCCGCACTTCTTCGCCGACCTTTAGGCGTGCCGCGTCATCGCCGGCAATGTACACGCTGTCTGACACCTTTACCTTCCTTGAGCCCAAAGACGCGTCAGTAGGGTGGTTCTTGAGCGTCACTTCCCTCACAACTCTTTCCTTCGTCGGCGAAACTGAATCCTCAATATGCACTTCGACGGGGTTGCGCACAAAGAACAGGCGCATCGAGGTAGGGTCTATCACCTTCCGGTTGTATGCTTCAAGCGACTCAAATGGCGGCTTGGTCTCTGCGAGCGTTATTCCAAGTGACAGAACGAACTTGCGTATGGCCTCCGGCACAAAGCCGCGGCGTCTGAACGCGGAAAGCGTTGGGAGGCGCGGGTCATCCCAGCTCGATATGATGCCGCTATCTATGAGCGGGCGGATCTTCCTCTTTGACACCGGCATCCCCTCAAATTCTAGTCTCGAGAACTCGATCATCGCTGGCTTGCGCATGGAGAGCCTGTCAAGTATCGCAAAATACAGCGCGTTACGCAGTTCGTACTCTTTGGTCCTCATGGCGTGCGTCACGCCATCAAGGCTGTCTTCTACAGGTGCCGCAAAGTCGTATGTGGGCCACACCCTTACCCTGTTTCCAAGCTTTGGGTGCTCGCCTTCGATTATGCGAAAGAGTGCGGGGTCACGCATCGCAGTGTTCTGGTCAGCCATATCGCCCTTGAAACGGATTATGGCCTGGTTCGACTCGTACGAGCCGTCAAACATCTTTCCCAGCCGGTCGAGCGCAAGTGAGTGGTCTAACCGGCACTCGCACGGCAATCCTTTTCCGCGCAGGTCGTGAATCCTGTCCTGGCTGCATGTGCATACGTACGCGCCGCCACCTTCCACCAGCTTTTTGCCCAGCTCGTGGATCTTTGAAATATCGTCAGAAGTGTTCTTGACTATGTCGGGCTTGACCCCGAGCCACTCTAGCCCTGCAGATATTGCGTCATAGTATTCCAGTTTTTCCTTGAGCGGGTTTGTGTCGTCAAAGCGCATAACGAGCTTTCCCCGGTACATGCGGGCATACTCTTCGTCGATTATCGCGGCCTTGGCGTGGCCGATGTGTGGGTAGCCGTTTGGCTCCGGTGGAAACCGCGTCACCACGCTCCCCATTACAGCGCCCTCAAGCGGTGGGAGAGATGGGCCGGAATCTACGGCCATTGCCGCCGCGGTCTGCTTTTTGGCTTCAAGCTCGCCCGGCGCCAGCTGCTCTAGGAACGCCTTTTGCTCTATGACAGGCATTGCGTTTACCGCCTGCACGACTGCCTTTATTTCAGGTATCAGCGACTTTATCTCGGACCGCTTGTCAGGGCGCGAGCCTATGAACTTTGAGATCACCGCGTCAAACGCTGCCTTGCCCCCGTGCTCTAGCGCGTTTTTCAGTGCAAGGGTTTTGGCAAGCCTTTCAATTTCGCTGTCAAGCGGCATGTGTGTATCTACAGACTCCTGCCGACAATAAAATCTGCGGCAAATTGGAGCGAGCGCCTTGCGTCGGCGTTCCGGTAGCCTTCAATTGAAGCAAGTGCCTTTGCCATGTGCTGACGCGCGGCGTTTCTCACATCTTCGTCGATGCCCATATCCGACACGACCTTGACTGCATCCTTTATCTCATGCGCAGAGGCGGCCTTTGATCCAAACACCTTCATCAGCTTGTCGTGCTCATCGCCCTTTGCCTTGCGCAGGGCAAGCAATATCGGGAGTGTCTTTTTGCCCTCCCGGATGTCGTTTCCGGCGGCCTTGCCCGTCACCTTGGGGTCGCCTATCGCACCAATGAGGTCGTCTACCAGCTGGAACGCCACGCCGATGTTTCTGCCAAATGAGGCGAGGTTTTCCACATCCGGGTCGTTTGGGCAGGGTGAGGACAGGGCGCCCATTGCGCACGACACCTCAAATAGCGCGGCAGTTTTTTTGCCCACCATCTCTATGTACTGCGCTTCGCTTGGGAACTTAGAGTTGGAAGCAAAGTCGATGTCAATAGTCTGGCCTTCGCAGATGACTGTGCACGAGTTTGCGAGGCGGCCGACCATCTCGGTTATCTCTTCTTCGCCGATGCCCACCTCTCTCCCGCTATAGGAAAGGATCTCAAACGCCTTTGAAAACAAAATGTCACCGCCAAGGATGGCGAGCGGGAGCCCGTACTGGTGGTGCACGGTCGCGACGCCATGGCGCATCTCGTCGTTGTCCATGATGTCGTCGTGCACGAGAGTAAAATTATGCACGAGTTCCGTCGCGCCCGCTGCAGGGAGGGCGCGCTCTATGGTGCCCCCAAGCAGCTCGCAGCTCTTGATCACCATGAATGGCCTGAGGCGCTTGCCCCCGGACCGAATATAGTGCGATGAAGCCTGGTAGAGCGCCTTTGGCTTGCCGTCGAGTTGTGAAAGCAGGAATTCATTGACGGCAATAGCGCAGGAATCAAGCTCGTTCTTTATGCTGCTTGCCCTCATGCGCGGTTAACCTGTTGTGCTAAAGCTCCTGTCAATATATATCTTGAGCTAGCAAGTGCGCGTATGTTTGCAGCTCCCACTAGAAACATCGTGCTGCGGAGCTCTGCCAGGACAGAGTCTGCAAAATCGAATAGTGCTTCTTGAGAGTGTGCGGCTGCCTTTAGGAAGGGGTACGCCATCGCGGCCATGTTTGCCCCCAGCACGATGCATTTTGCGACCTCTAGACCGTTTCTGAGCCCGCCGGAAGCGATGAGCGGGACGTTTACTGCCTTGCGCACTTCAATGAGGCTTGCGGCAGT
>DASZTR010000066.1:0-9241 GCA_035547955.1 Nitrososphaera sp.
AAATGGCGCGCCACGTAGAGCGAATTGAGGAGGGCAAAAAACGCTTCCTCCTCTGCAAGACCCGCGGGGTAGTCGGCACCGGTTCACTGATGGGCGAGCGTGCGCTTGAAGTGGAAAAATTGGTCGCAGGAGACCTTGGGCTCTGGCCGGTGGACGCCGCGACGCAGATAATCCCGCGGGAGCGCTATTCTGAGATGCAGTTTCTGATGGCACTCATCGGGTCTACCTTGGACAAGATGGCGATAGAGGTAAGGAACCTGCAGCGCACGGAGATCGCCGAGGTCGCCGAGCCCTTCAAAAAGGGCCAAATGGGCTCAAGCGCGGTCCCGGTCAAGCGTAACCCGATAAAGAGCGAGCGCGTGTCCTCTCTTGCAAGGATGCTAAAGTCCCTTGTCTCTGTGTCGATGGACAACATACCGCTCTGGCACGAGCGCGACCTCTCAAACTCGGCAAACGAGCGCTTCACGCTCCCGATGGCCGCAATATTGCTTGACGAGATGCTAAACTCGATGGCCAAGGTGGTGGCAGAACTGAAGGTGAACAGAGAGCGCGTGACTGCAAACCTCGACATGACGAAGGGCCAGATATACGCCGAGTTTGTTCTTGAGGCGCTCGTGAAAAAGGGCGTCGCGCGATTTGACGCCTACCGTGACATACAGCGCGTCGCCTTTGCGGCAATAGAGTCGGGTGAGCAGTTCCTAGATGCGGTGTCGAGGGACGAAAGCATCGGAAAACACCTGTCAAAACAAGAGATTGCTGCCATATTCAAAGCAGAAGGCCACCTTGCCGCATCGGGCAAGATAGTGGATAATGTAGCAAAGCTTGTCAATGATATCGCAAAATAGGAGAAGTGGAAAAGTGCCGTCGGTGAGATTTGAGCTCACGACGGCTCCGTCTTCAGCGGAGTGCTCTCCCAGGCTGAGCTACGACGGCACTGGCTGACTACTTTTTGTGGACCGTATATAATCTTTGCAAAAAAAGTACCGGAGGCGAGGGATTTGAGCCCGCGACCCAATTGAAGATTCATTTTCATTGAGCAGCGCTTCCATTTTGACGAGAGTCGGGGTCAACCTTAACGGTTTTTCTGTGTTTGATGATTTCATGAATTCATTCATATCTAAAATATCCGGAATAGTTTGACCATGAGAACCCAATGTCCTACCTCAAACTTGAACGAAAGCAGCTGGTGACCATTGCCAAATCCGCCGCAAGCAGATTCACTTTATGTCTATATACTAAATTATTGCGTGGTGTCGTCATCCATATGCTCAAATAGAGATGCCAAACTACAAAGGAAGCGTTGCTGAGAAGTAGCTAGAGAGAGGACGAGCAAGACCTTATTTCTTTTGGAAGGATGCTCGGAGCGCCTTTGATTCATCGCGAGCCTCATCAAGCATTTTCGTAGTCGCGTCGAGCAGGAAGCGAAGCTCTTTATCAGTATAAGAGGACAATAGCCTGTTCATCCTCTCGCCTAGTGAGCCAAATACGCCCTCAAGTTTTCTTTCCAATTCTTTGTTTTTGGTGGGCTCGACAATGGTCTTACGCCTGTCCTTGGGGTCGCTAGTCCTTCGCACGTAACCTGCTCTTTCGAGCCGATCGATGATCCCTGTCACAGCGCCCGTAGTCAATCCAGTCAGCTCCGCTAGCCTACCAGCCGGCATGGCTCCAAAGCGATAGATGTAGTCAAGGCACTTGTGGTCAGTGATATGTAAACCAAGTGCATCAGCTATAGCCTGATGCAGCATAATCGTCTCAGTTGACATCTCTCTGAATTTCAGGTTAATGGCCTTGATGATGCCCTCTCGCTCCATAGCGACAGGTAGAAAAACTAAATATATTAGTCTATCACTATCTTAGATACTAAGAGAATCAGGAGGTAAGAGAAAAATAAAATGATGAGGCTTCAGAGACGTTTCAAAGACCTCGGTATCGAGGGCGCAACTGCGCGCTGGTACGACAGCAACACCAAAAAGAATCGGCTAAGAGAAATGGAAGCGTACGCAAAGGACGTATCCATGCATGCCCAAGACGGCGCGTCTATTTTAGAAGTCGCTCCAGGTCCAGGATACCTTGCGATAGAACTTGCGAAAACCGGGAGGTACAGAGTCACTGGAATCGACATTAGCAAAGACTTTGTCGAGATTGCCAAGAGGAACGCGAGGGATGCAGGAGTAGAGGTCGATTTCCGGCAGGGTAACGCCTCGGCCATGCCGTTTGCCGATAACACGTTTGATTTTATAATTTGCACGGCGGCATTCAAGAACTTTAAGGAACCTCTCAGAGCGCTAATGGAGATGCACAGGGTATTGAAGACTGGAGGCACTGCTCTCGTCGTAGACATGAACAAAAAGGCATCATACGAGCAGATAGACGCCTATGCGAAAAGTGTTGGGGCAGCAGGCAGGGATGGTCTCTTTATGAAGTTGATTTTCAAGTATTTCCTTAGAAATGGGGCGTACACAAGGAAAGAAATCGAAAGCTTGATCTCAAAGACACCGTTTGCCAGCCATGAAATCAGGGAGGAAGGAATTGGCTTTTACATCTACCTTCGCAGGTAATACAATTATTATGCTTTGTGAGACTGCAGCGCGCAAATTCCTGTCCATGCCTATACCCACCAACGCCAAGGGGTTGAGTACAATGCAGATGGGAACTAGTCATCGATTGTTTGACAACGCGTGCATATTCATAACTGTGCTGCATAGACGCGCACGCAAGAAAAGAAGCATTGGATGGACTTGCCATTGCAAATCTTGTTTAATAGGGTTTTGTTTCTATGGTGCGATCAAAGGGCTACTATCCCTCCTTCCAGATGAAGGCAGTCTGTGATCTAGGATATGTTGTTGCTTTCAATCCAGATGACAAACCACGAAGTGACGGTGTAAAGGGAGAAGGCAGGCTGATATTTCCAGAAAAACTTGCCGAAAGCAACAGGCAGATGGTTGCAGCTGCAGGTCAGTACGTTGGCTATACGCTACCGTTTCCACCATCAATGCCCCCTAACAACATCCTTGACTGGATAGAGCCCATACAATCTTACCCTAGATTGCCATCTTCATCTTTATCATCATCCCCAAACTCTAGTGAAGGCACAGTAAGTCATGATAAGATGCAGCAGCCGACCCTCCAAGCCACGTACTTTAATGAAGGAAACCATCGGTTTACCACAACAATTGGATCTCCTCAAAGGTAAAACATCAAGGGCTGGAACCAAGAGGGGGCAGAGCAAAGAACTAAGAGGGATATGACTCCCATGATTTGGGGTATTTCGACTTCAAAGGGCGTTTTAACATTATAGATAACATTAAAACACGCATTTTTTGCGTCTAGACACTTCGATATTTAATGTTAAACGCCCTTTTCTGAATTCAAAAATGTCGTAAGCCGTGTCGAAAGAAATGTGTAGTGCCGGAGGCGGGATTTGAGCCCGCGACCTTACGATTATGAGTCGTACGCTCTAACCAAGCTGAGCTACCCCGGCACTTGCGCGCTCAGCACAAAAAAAGAAGCGTACTGCGATTTGGGATATTTTCACCCTGCTTATATTAACTATTCAAACGTCTTGCGCACGTCACCTTCAAGCACGCCCAAGCCGGTGTGCAGCCTGTCGATGTGCTTTGACAGGGCCTCTTTGGAATCAAAGGGCAGCTCGCAATAGGGGCAAACGACAGCCGCCGCGCTCAGATCCTTGATGTATGCAATCGCCTTTGGGTTTATGATGCAGACAGGCGTCCCTTTCAATGCAGTGTCCGCAGTGGACATCGTTGACAGGTGGATGCGCTCGAAAATGTCGTCGCGGTACACCATGCCAAGGACTGCCGATTGCGACGTGACTATCAGCTGCCTGACGACGTGCTTGTCCATCATAGCAAGCGTCTCCTGCACCGTGCTGTGCGGACCCACGGCGAGTACGGGACTTGCCATTATTTCCCTCAGCTTTACCTTGCCGGGATTTCTGCCCTGCGACATGACCTTGAAAAGTATGTCTGTCTTGCTAACGATGCCTACGACTTCGCCCTGGTGTGAAACAAGGACGCTACGCACCCCCTTTTCCTTCATCTTTTCGAGGGCTTGGTCTACGTACCTGTCGCCTTCGATGATTGCCACGTTCATGTTGATAAAATTCTCTACTGGCTGTGAAAGGAGCGACGTTATGTCGGGGCCTGAGCTCATAGGTAGTTGTCCGCCCAGTTTTATTTAAGCATCATGGCGTGATTAATTTTTTCAAATAACACATACGCACACACGCGCGAGCGAGACGTCGCACCTTTTCTAATATATATGGCTACGCCTGCCTTCCCTCGAACCTGAGCTTTATGAGGTTCTGTCCGCCCGCCTTCCTTATCTCGACTAGCTCCTCCCTCTCCAGCCGCTTAACCAGCCTCCAGACTGTGGTCTTGGGCAAGTTGAACTTGGTGCGCACCTCGCTTTCAAATACCGCACCTTCTTTTTCTGCAAGGAATGCAAGCACATCGCGGTCTTCGGGTCTCAAATGGGGCTTCTCTTCAATTATCTTAGATACTATCCCTGCAAGCCTGGTAGCGTCTGTCTGCGACTCGGGTATCCCCGCAAGGGCGCGTGCAGACTCTGCTGCTGGCAGCGCGCCCGTAAATGGAGTTGGATTATTGCTATTATTTGCCACCTCCGGCGGATGCTGCTCCTCCTGCTGTTCGCCTACTTGCAACTGATCCTGTTGCTGCGGATCAAGAGCTGCTGGCTGCAGCGGGTCAGCAGCAAGCGGAGAAGAGGATGACGATGAACGAGGGAACAAGTCTGTGGTCTCGTCGCGAGGTACCGTGGTAGTGGTGGCCGCAGACTGCTGCTTGTTGCCACTCCTTTTTCTAAAAAAGAACATATACGCGCCAGCGCCGCCACCTGCAACGACAATGCCGGTTAACGCAAACAAGAATGTCGGTGGCACCTGCGCGGCCGGCGCGTCGGATATGGCCGCGACAGCCTGGGCAATGGTGGATCTTGCCTGCGGGTACTTGCCCTGCGAAAACTCGCCTCTTGCCTGTTCGAGGAACGATGCTGCGCGGGCCGTGTCGCGTCCCTCACTTGATGCTTGCGATATCTGCGCGCTGGCCCGCGAGATTTCTGACTGGGCTGCCGTATAGTCTGTTATCGTGCGTTGAACCTGGTCGCTTATCTGTGTCGCCGTCTTGATGGCGTCTCCAAACCTGCCTGCAGTCTTTGCCGCCGTGGCATTGGCAAGCATCGCCTCCTCGTCGGAAAGCACTATGCCTTGGTTGCTCGCCTTTGCCTGCTGGATGGCCGCGCTGGCGAACTTTATCGTGAGGTCTGCTTGGTCCTCTGTGCCTAGAGTGCCGACAATGTAGCTAAAGCGTATGCTCCCCGCCTTGAAGGTGAGCAGGGTTTGGGTACCGATCTGGCTGAGCGCTGGCACGTTGTTGCCATAGTCGACGGAGATGCTGTCTGCCGGCATCTTTACTGCGACTTCCATAGGGGCCTCAAGGGTAAACGTCCAGATCCTGCCTATCTTATTGACCAAGTCAGGCGTAAGATAGCTTATCCTGGCCCCAGTGGCTTTTCCTGGAATCAGCTCTATCACGCCGGGCGAAGTTACGTTGAACGGGAGTATCTTGTCATCAAGGTCGGTAACGATGAGCTCGCTAATGTTTGTGCCAAAGAGCCTGACTTTTACCTTGCCAGACTCTGCAGCGGCAATAGTAGTCGAGTTTGCCAGCATGATATCGTACTCGACCAGCGCGTCTCCGTTTGCAAACAGCGCCATGAATATCGAGTCAGGAGTATAGGAAGCTGGCGGTGGTGGTGATGATGGTGATGATGATGACGATGAAGGCGGAGCCGCTGTCTGCGCCTTGGCCATCCCTGTGCTTGCGCTAGCAAGGATGACCGCGATCATCATAATCGCGAATATCCTTGGAAAGGAAAATCCTAGAAGTGGTCTCCAAGGACGAGAATCTCTCATTATAACAATTGTCCGGCTTAAAAAAGCATGGCGTAACGATATAAGTCTTCTGACCGCAGCTCATGGGTAGAACCTAGCGTAATTCTTTTCCTTGTATCCTTCTACCCACTTGAACTTTCGCTGCAATGTAGCAGTGTACACCTTTGTCCAGTCAAGCTCCACGTAGTTGAGCCATGCTTTCATGACACGGGGGTCGATATAGTTACGCAATGAGGTTCCCAGGTTGTAGTCGCGAGTTTCCTGCTGAAGCTTTAGCTGCATCTTTAGCTTTGCGAGCCGCTCCCTCAGACGCTTTTCCTGAGCCTCTGTTTTCCAGTTCTTTTCGGTCACCTGCTTTTCAAGCTCGGCTATTGCCTGCTTTCTCTTTGCAACGGCCTCTTCAAACTTTTCTGCGGCTTTTTTTGCAGCCGGGTTCTTGGGGTCAACTCCCTTTTTGTGGTTGCACTCGATCGCCGCCTTTAGGTTTGCTGACTTGGCAACGTATATCTTGTCTGACTCTTGGGAGCTCCTGTCGACCTTGATGGGCGGGTTGACGAGTGCCTGCTGCACCACTTTCGTGGCAATGCACGTCCTGAACACCTTGGCCGTCAGCCCAGGCATCACGGTCTGGAAGAACGCGTTTACCTTGCGCGAGTTGATGTCGTCAAATATCTGCTGGTCGGGCTTTTTGTCCTTCATAAAGTTGCGCAGGTTGTCGTAGAGCGCCCTCGTGTCCTCAGAATTGACCTCTAGCGTCTTTTGCCACGGCACGCTGTCCTTTCCCAAGAAATTGAACTCGATGTACTGCTTGCCGTTTTGCTGCGGGAACTTTATGTGCTCGACACGGAGCGTGCTTGCGCCCACGGTGTCGGCCTCGTCGGGATCCTTTTCGTCTCCGACCCTCATCGCAAGCTTGAATATGAGGTAGGCGGCGGTCGCAGCCTTGTCGTTAGAACCTTTCATCTTGCACACTATCTCCTTCTCGACCTTACAGAGCTGCTGCGCAAGCTTTAGCGCCTTGTCGTACTTGGCCTTGTCGTTTCCCTGACGCAGTTCAGATGAATCGTGTAGCCATACGTACTTGCGCTTTTCAGTGAGGGTTTCCATCCAAGTCGCAAGCCACGTGGACGTATGGTCATGGACGACCTCCTTCCACTGGCCCTCCGGCACTGGCGCGTCCTCGCCCAGGTTCAAAGTGACGTCTTGCGGCCTAATGCGGGGCTTCCAGCGGCCGCGCAGCGGATGCTGTCCTCTGCCCATGAAGAGGCCAGGCGGCTCGACGAGCCAATTAGCGATATCCACCTCCTGCCCGTCGACTATCGCCTTGCCGTACAGCGCTTTTAAGCGTTCGCGCTCTGCTTTCTTTGCCTCTGCAATCTTTTTCTTTTCTTCTCTTGGAAGGTTCTTTATACGCTCTTTTTCGCGCTCCTTCATGGCCTTCTCCTCGTCGGCCAGCCTGTACGCTTCAGAAAAGTCGAAATCGGAGATCTTTAGGTCCGCGATGTTTCTGAACCTCTCAGGGAGTAATGGCTTTAAATCAAGCAAAAAATTTGACTGGAACACGGGATCCTGCACATAGTGAGTGTCCTTCTTTTTTGCCCACGCATACACCAGCTCTTCCTGATCGGCATTTAGCGCGACCTTTTCGCCCCTTATCGAAATTGTGATGCCCCTTGGCTGGTGTTCGGGCGGGAAGGCGACGCCCCTGTGGACAAGCACACCCCACCTCAAACGCGCCTGCGGCTTTTGTGGTGCTGGTGCTTCTGCGGCAACCTCTTCCATGTAATTTATTGAAGAAACGCGCTCTTCTATTCTTAAATGTTTACCCAAGTCACACTAGAGCCCGGTCGCCTTGGATCTCTTCATCACCGCCTATCTCTGTAATTTCGCCCTCCACCACGCGGCTCAAGACCTCGATCGCTGCAGCCTTGTGTAGATATTCATTGTTGTTGCCGCACCTGTACGAATAGGTGCACCTGGGGCAGCCACTCTCGCTTGTGCACGGGCACTCGGACAGTATGCGGAGCGCCCTGCCAAATGCCTTGTCCAGCCTGTCATAAAGGACCTTGCTTGCGCCGTTTCCGCCGATGCTTCCGTCGTACACGAATATGAGCCCGGACGACCCAAGCGAGATGCCTCCCAAATCCTGCGACGCACCCCCTGTTATCATGGCACTTCCCTCTATGATGACGTGCTCTGACGCGTGGAATGCACTCATCTCCACGTACTCTTCGTCGTCTGCCTTTGACATCACCTCCTCTGGCCTTGGCGCGCGGAACACGAAACCCTTTGTTTCAAATTTGAATCCCAGCGGCTGATCAAACATCACTTTTGCCTTGCCCTGCGACGCCTCGTGCCCTATCTCCATGTTGGCGTAGCCTAGCACCCTCTTCTGTATCTTTAGCGAGCAGTACGCGACCTCGACCCCGAACACTTTCTTTCGCTCGTGCACTTCGAGGATCGACGGCCACTCGTCAGTGAGTGCCTTTGTGTAGTAGGGATAGTCGTGTGGTATGGCCTCAAGCTCGGCATATGGCTGCTGTTGCCTGTTGTGCTCTGGAGCGAAAAAGTGAAGTGCCTTTACGCGGTAGCGCCTTCCTGCCAGAAAATATACGGCGTCCTGGTGCAATTCTTCAAGCGCCTGCGGTAGCGACCTGTCGCCGACCAGTTTTCCTGCATGCTTGATGTCGACTCTGCTACCGATCCCGCGTATGCTGTAGCTGCCGAGGACCTCTGCCATTGCCCTTTTGAAATCAGGCACGAACCGCTCTTTCTCAAGACGCAGCAGGCCCTTTGAGACGAGTTTCTGCACGGCGTTCCACCTGCCTTTTGACTCGGACATGGATATCGGCCTGTCGCACGCCATCGCCAGCACTTGGAATTCCTTTACAAACGGGTTCTCCGGGTCCGTGTAAGCATATTCGTGGTCGGACAAATAGTCGTCGGGGTGTGACTTGTAGTACTGGCTTATAGGGTCGTTGCCGAGCGCCAGGAATGCGTAACCCTGCTGGCCCCTGCGTGCTGCCCTGCCGATGCGTTGTACCAGGCGGTTGACCGGGACGATGTTCGAGACGATGGCATCAACATCGCCGATGTCGATGCCAAGCTCCAGGGTGGGTGTGGCGGATATCGCAGACAGCTTGCCCGTCTTGAACATCTCCTCCACGCCGGCTCTTGCAGACGCACTCAGTCCGGCCCTGTGGACCCTTATCGATACGCCCTGCCTAGCAGCGTAGAACGCCAAGAGTTCCGATCCAAGGTGCGAGTTTGAAAACGCAATCGTCCTGTGCTTGCCCTTTGCGGCCTCAT
>DASZTR010000067.1:0-8557 GCA_035547955.1 Nitrososphaera sp.
TGCTGTACAGCTCTCCAACGGTGTTTGCCGCAGGCAGGATGACGTCTGTTATGATCTTTACCTGGTCGATGTTCGAGTTAAGCACGCTTATCAAGAGCCTGCGGGCCTGCTCCTCCTCGCCTGCAAGCGCCAAGTCGATGAGCCTCTGCTGCACCTGCACATAGTTGATCGGAAACTCGATGCCGGAGATGCCTGTCTCTAAGAACCACACGTTGACGGTACCGGCCTTTTTCTTTTTCACCAGGCCCATCGTGTTCATGATGTCAAGATATTTGGTGATGGTCATGCGGTTGATGCCTGTCTTGTCGGCAAGCTCTACTCCTGAAAGCCCTGTGCCGGCGTTCTGCAATACGTCGACTATTTTGCGCTTGACCTCGTCGAGCGTGTAGCGCCGGTACATCGATGTATACAGCATCCCTACCGCAAGATAAAAACCCTTACCGGTGCTGCTGCTTTTTCTTTGGCATCTTTCTTGAATTTGAAATTAGATCCGTAAGTGCGTTGAACGCCTTGCCCACCTGGTCCATGCGCACAAGCATTATAGTGTCAGTATAGCAGCTCACCGTGTCCTCGATGTTTATGTGTCTGCGCGCAAGCTGGTTGTAGAACGCAATGGCACACCCGGGCGTCTTGATAATCTCTTCTGGGCTGTGCACGATGATTGCCGCAAGCTCGTCCTCGACTTCAAGCACGTCGTCATGCGCAAACATCGCCTTGACGCCGTCAAGGAGCACGTCGTCAAAAATCAGGGTAATCGACATGATGCTCTCTGACACGCTGATAAAGTTGTCAACGTTCTGCGTAAGTGACTTGGCGACCTTTTCAATCGTCTTTTTGCTCTTTGCTGCCGATACTTTGGCGACGTCTGTCTTGACGCTTACGGTGCTCCCGGCCAGAATGGCCGCTATCGGGCGCTCTGGCACGTCGTAGTCGCGTCTGGAGCGCTTTAGCGCCGTGACTATGCTCTCCACGCTGGTATTCTTGCCGCCAAGCATCTGGTCTATCTGCGGCTTAATGATCCTTGCCAGCGCGCTGATGTTGCAATAGTCGCGCTGCAGCGAGTCCTGGAACGAAAGGTCGTTGTTGACCACTTCTTTCACCGCGTTTGTGATGGATTTCTCGTTGACCGACATTGGTCACTAACACCCTGATTTAGGTCAATCTTGACCAAAAAATATAAATGTAGTGTTTGGAACGAAACGCACGTTCATGGCAAATAA
Source organism: Nitrososphaera sp. (assembly GCA_035547955.1). GTDB lineage: Archaea > Thermoproteota > Nitrososphaeria > Nitrososphaerales > Nitrososphaeraceae > Nitrososphaera. The sequence goes on from DASZTR010000067.1 coordinate 1,221, forward strand.
AGTGGTCCTGGCATATTCTGGCGGCCTCGACACGTCCGTCTGCATCCGGTATTTGCAGACCCTTCACGGGATGGACGTCATAACAGTCACCGTAGACTGTGGCCAGGACGATAATTTTGCTGAAATCGAGCGGCGCGCAAAAGCGATAGGCGCGATAAAGCACGTCTATGTTGATGCCAAGGACGAGTTTGCCAGAGATTATGTCGTACCGAGCATCAAGGCAAACGGCCTGTACCAGGGCAAATACCCGCTGGCGACTGCCCTTGCGCGCCCGCTCATTGCGGCAAAGGCGGTGGATGTAGCGACAAGGGAAGGCGCTACAGCAATAGCGCACGGCTGCACCGGCAAGGGAAACGACCAGATCCGCTTTGATGTTACCATGCGTGCTCTCCGGCCCGACCTGAAGATAATCGCGCCTATCCGCGACATGAACCTCACCAGGAACGTCGAAATAGAGTACGCCAAGGCGCAAAACATCCAGATAAGCACCGAGGCCAAGAAATACAGCATCGACCTCAACCTGTGGGGGCGGGCGGTGGAGGGCGGCAACATCGAGGACGCCGACTTCGAGCCGCCAGAAGAGGCGTTCCAGTTCATTAACTTTCAAAACGCCAAGGCAGGGTACGTCGACCTTGAGTTCGATCAGGGAATGCCGGTGGCAGCAGACGGCAAGCGCATGCCCCTTGTCGACCTGATACAGTACGTCAACGCCAAGGCCGGCGCCCACGGCGTGGGCATCGTCGACCACGTCGAGGACCGTGTCGTCGGCATAAAGTCACGCGAAGTGTACGAGGCGCCGGCAGCTCTGACCATAATCGAGGCCCACCGCGACCTAGAAAAGATGGTGCTTACAAAGCACGAGCTTGCCTTCAAGCGGGCAGTCGACGACCAGTGGAGCTGGCTTGCGTACTCTGGCCTATGGCAGGATCCGTTGCGTACGGACTTGGATAGGTTTATAGACGCGACCCAGACCCGAGTCAGCGGAAAAGTGCGGGTAAAGCTCCAGAGGGGATCGCTTCGCGTGGTCGGGAGACAATCGCGCTACTCCCTTTACAAAAACGACCTGGCGACGTATGCGGCCGGGTCGACCTTTGACCAGTCTCTGGCAAAGGGCTTTGTCGAGCTATGGGGGCTGCAATCGATAATCGCAAACTCGGTTGCAGAAGGAATGGCCGGCAATAAAAACAGCAGCAACAACAACACGGTGTAAGAGAAAAAAAGAGGAGAAATATAGAAAAAATGAAAAAAGAATGCCAAGAATGTGGAGCCGACATAAACGTCCCCGAAGACGCAGTGGTTGGAGAGATAGTGACATGCCCCGACTGCGGCGGCGACTTTGAAATTGCCACAAAAGCAGCAGACAAGGTGGAGTTAAAGCCGGCAGAAACTGTTGGCGAAGACTGGGGACAGTAAAAAGTAGAGAGCGTGTGTGTAGGAGAAATGGCAGTCGATATCTGCATAATCTACGACAAGGTGCGCTTTGAGGAAAAGGCGCTCTATGACAAGGCCGTTGAAAAGGGCCTAAAGGCGCAGATAGTGGACGGGAAAAACATCACCGTCGGAACCGAAAGCAAAAAGGGCGACCTTGCGCTCGGCGACGTAGTGCTGCAGAGGAGTGTGAGCCATTACCGAGGACTCTACCTCACCGCCTGCCTGGAATTTCTCGACTATCCTGTGATAAACAGGTTCCAGACCGCAGAGACGTGCGGGAACAAGCTTGTCACGTCGCTCGTGCTAGCAAAGAACAACGTTCCAACTCCAAAGACCAAGATGGCATTTTCAGCCGAGTCTGCAATCGAAGTCATACGCAAGACCGGCCTGCCCCTCGTATTGAAGCCCATAGTTGGCTCGTGGGGCCGCGGGGTTTTTCCGCTGCGTGACGACGAGACTGCGAGCATGATAGTCGAGATGCGAGAGGAAAACGACAGCCCCCTTGCAAGAATTTACTATGTGCAGGAAATGATAGATAGGCCGCCTCGCGACATCCGCTGCATAGTGGTGGGCGACAGGGTGGTGACTGCCATATACCGCTATTCTGCCGAAAACGAGTGGCGCACCAACGTCGCTCGCGGAGGCAAGGCCGAACCTGCTCCAATAACAAAGGAGCTCGAAGACCTGGCGCTGCGGGCTGCAAAGGCCGTTGGCGGGGGGATAGTAGGAGTCGACCTGATGGAGGACAAGAACCGCGGCCTGGTGGTCCACGAGGTAAACAACACCGTGGAGTTCCGGGGCGCCGCGAGCGTTTCTGCTAACGACATCCCCGGCGCCATGATAGATTACGCCATCAGCCTCGTCAGAAAGTGATAGCTGACCAATTTGGGTCACTATTGACCTTTATTAGGTCAAATATGTCCAAAAAATATAAATGAGGATTTTCAAGGCAGAACCCTCATCAGCAAATATGTATAATCTCATGAACGCGGCAATGACGATAATGATATTGATGACGGAGGGCAACATCCCGCAGTGAAGGTCGGAGTAGTGGGCGCGTCCGGCTACGTCGGTGGCGAGCTCCTCAGGCTGCTCGTGACGCATCCAAAGGTCGAAGTCAGCATGGTTACTTCGCGCCAGAAGGCAGGCGAGTACGTGCAGAGGGTTCACCCGAGCCTTAAGGGCTTCATCGACCTCACGTTCTCGCCGATGGACATGGACAAGCTGGCCAATAGCTGCGACATGGTGTTCACTTCGGTGCCGCACGGCAAGGCCAACAAGATAGTCAAAGACCTCTATGACAGGGGAGTCAAGATAATCGACCTTTCTGCTGACTTTCGCCTAAAGAACCCAAAGGACTATGTAAAGTGGTACGGGTGGGAGCACCCCTTCCCTGACATGCTGTCAAAGTCAGTCTACGGCGTCCCGGAGCTGCACCGCGAGGAGATAAAGAAAGCGCAGCTGGTGTCGTGCCCCGGGTGCATGGCCGTGACCTCTCTGCTTGCGCTAAAGCCGCTCATCGAGAACAACCTCATAGACACCGAGCATGTCGTGGTGGACAGCAAGATAGGTTCGTCGGGAGCCGGCCAGAAGGCAAACGCAGGTACGCACCACGCGATGCGCTACGGGGTAGTCAGGCCATACAAGCCTGCCAAGCACCGGCACACGGGAGAGATAGAGCAAGAGCTGTCGGCAATAGCCAAGAAGCAGATCAAGGTCAGCATGAGCCCGCATGCAGTCAACATCGTCCGTGGCATCCTGACGACCAACCACACGTTCCTCCAGCGCAAGGTGGAAGAGCTGGAGCTGTGGAAGATGTACCGCAACTCGTACAAGGGTGAGCCATTTGTCCGGCTCATCCGCGACAAGAAGGGCCTGTACAAGTTCCCAGACCCCAAGTTTGTAGTCGGCTCGAACTTTTGCGACGTCGGCTTTGACATTGACGAGGACAACCAGAGGATAGTAGCGCTGTCGGCGTCTGACAACCTCATGAAGGGCGCGGCCGGCTCTGCGGTGCAGGTGATGAACGTGATGTTCTCATACGAGGAGACAGAGGGCCTGAAGTACACCCCTCTGACACCGGTATGATAGTGATAAAGATCGGGGGCAGCGTAGTCGACGGGCTGCACCCCTCAGCACTTGCTGACATCAAGGCGATATCTGAAAAAGAAAAGCTCGTCTTTGTGCATGGCGGGGGCAAGGACGTTACTGCGACGGCGACAAAACTCGGCAAGGAGCAAAAGTTCATCGTATCGCCAGGCGGCGTGCGCAGCAGGTACACGGACAAGGAGACTGCCGACATCTACACGATGGTCATGTCGGGCAAGATAAACAAGGCCATAGTCGGGATGCTATTGCGCCAAGGCATCAAGGCGGTAGGCATCGCCGGCGTTGACGGCGGCATACTAAAGGCCGAGCGCAAGAAAAAATTGATGGTGATAAACGAGAAAGGACGGAAGATGGTAATAGACGGCGGCTACACGGGCAAGATAAACGCCGTCGACCCGTCTCTTGTAAACACGCTCGTAGGCAACGGGTACGTGCCAGTGATATCACCTATTGCGCTTTCAGAAGAGTTTGATTTCCTCAACGTGGATGGCGACAGGGCTGCGGCGTACGTGGCCGGCGGCGTCAAGGCCGACAAGGTTGTGTTTATAACCAACGTCAATGGCCTGATGCTCAATGAAAAGTTGGTCACGAGCATGACGCTTGAACAGGCAAAGGCGACCCTGCCAAAGATAGGCTTTGGCATGGAAAAGAAGGTGCTTGCGTGCACCGAAGCCCTAGATATGGGCGTCAAGGAAGCCGTGATCGCGTCTGGCCAAGTCGACAACCCCATATCGTCGGCGATCGCACACAACAACTGCACGGTGATAACCCCGAAATGAACGGCGAAGACAACTATCTTGGCACGCTGTACCAGAGGTTCCCCGTAAACCTTGCAAGGGGAAAGGGCGCCAGGGTGTGGGACGTAAACGGCAAGGAGTACGTCGACTGTATGGGTGGATATGGCGTCGCTCTGGTGGGCCACTGCAACGACCGCGTCGTCGCAGCGATCAAACAGCAGGCAGAGACCCTGATAACCGCGCACATGTCTGTCTACAACGAGACGCGCCTTGCGTTCATGAAGAAGATGGCACAGGTGGCGCCGCCAGGTTTGACGAAAATGTTCTTTACTAACTCGGGCGCCGAGTCCGTAGAGGCGGCGTTAAAGTTCGCAAGGAAATTCACGGGCAAGCACGGCGTAATAGCCATGAACGGCGCCTACCACGGCAAGACGTTTGGCGCGCTTTCTGTGACATACAACGAAAAGTACCGCAAGGCGTTCATGCCGCTCCTTGACGGAGTAAAGTTCGTTCCATACGGCGAGCCATCAAAACTGGAAGAATCAATAGACGACACGGTCGGCGCGGTGATACTGGAACCGATACAGGGCGAGACGGGTATCATCGTCCCGCCGGACGACCTGATACCCAAGATCCGCGAGATATGCGACCGCAAAAACCTCGTGCTGATATTTGACGAGATCCAGGCAGGACTCGGCAGGACGGGCAAGATGTGGGCAGGGCAGAACTGGGATACTACACCAGACATCATGTGCCTTGCAAAGGGAATAGCAGGCGGAGTCCCTATGGGGCTGGTGTTGACAAAGCCGGAGATAATGGACTCTATAAAGCTGGGTGAGCACTCGTCCACATTTGGCGCAAGCCCCTTGGCCTGCGCCGCGGCCTCGGCTACACTCGAAGCGCTGACGACAGACGGCCTTGTGGACAACGCGGCTAAGACGGGCAAGGTGTTCAAGGAGAAGCTGATGGATCTCAAGGAGCGCCACAAGATAATCCGCGAGATCCGCGGCCTGGGGATGATGCTCGGAGTCGAGCTCCGCTTTGAAGTCAAGGATGTGCTCTTTGACGGAATCAGCAACGGGTTGCTGATGTTGTACTCGGGAAGGAACATCATACGCCTGCTTCCGCCGCTTGTAATGGACGAAGCGACGGTTTCCCGCGCAGTTGAAATAATGGATGCCGTACTTACTAGGGAGGAACAGAGAAGAAATGTCAATTAGCAACATGGACGAGACAGACGAAAAGATAATCCGCATCCTGCAGGCCGATTCTAGAAAGGCGTTTGTGGACATTGCGAACGAGATCGGCCTCTCCGAGTCGGCGGTCAGAAGGCGCGTCAAGAACCTCACTGACAGCGGCATCGTAAAGCGCTTTACGATAGAACTTGGCGCTTCGGACAAGACCAGCGCGATCACGCTCATCTCAGTGAGCTCTACTGCCGACACGTCGGCAGTATCGCAGAGGCTGATGAAGCTCGCTGGCGTCGAGGTCGTCTATGAAATCACGGGCCAGTACGACATTGCGGCAATCATAGCCGCGCCCGCAATAGTCGAGATAAACAAGTGCATCGACGACATCCGCAAGATAGAGGGCGTATCTGACACCAACACCGTGATAATACTAAAGACCATGCGCTAGAGGGTGGTGCGGCCGGCCAAGAAAGAGCTCTGCTTTTTCTTGCAATATTCCCCTTCTTTCTCTCTCTTTTTTCCCGTCTGCCCCTCCCCTCTCTTCGTCACCACAAAGCAGTTCATATATTACCTGATTGCAAGGAAGATCAGACCATATACATGTCCAGCAGACCTCCGCACGCCAACCCTGATACGCAAAAGCACAGGGAAAAATGCAGCTCGCTTCTTGCAATCTCGCCTCGCATCCGCTATGCTGGTGTCATGAATAAGTTTGGGAGGACTCTTGCCGGCGGCCTGCGCAAGGGAGTAATCCCCATGCTAAAGCCGGACGAGGCACGCAACGAGTACTTTATTGAAGCAACGCGCAACCAGCTTAGAAAAAGCTTCGAGCAGTCGATAGGCAGGACGGAATACACTTTGACCGAAAACGAGAAGGTGAAAATCGTGACCCTGACAAACGCTGACAACTTTTACTACCTCACTCTGGACAAGGACACGCCCTCTGCCGAAGTATCTCAGATAATCGAATCGGCCAAGCAATTGACCAGGTAGAGTTTTCTATTCTGCTAGAACAACAACCAAGCAAAAAAAACACTGCTGACAATGCTCCTAGCACAGCTGTTGGCATCCGCCCGCTTGACGTCCTGCTGTGGACGTTCCGGCGGAGCGAGAAAGACGTGGTAAAGCTTTACAATTCACTCTCGCCCCTGATGACCCTTGCGACCGGCGGCAAGATGCTCAACTTTGGCTTCTGGGGAGGTGATGGTTCTGCCACTACGCTCCTTGAAGCACAGCACACGCTTTGCGCGGCAGTCGGCGAGCTGGCCGATCTTGCGTCTGCCACGATTGTCCTAGACGTCGGAAGCGGTCTAGGCGCCCCTGCCGCACACTGGAAGTCCCGCTATGAATCGCTCGCTGTTGCGTGCGTGAACATCAACTTTTCGCAGCTGCAGTCGTCTTCAAAAGACGCCTGCGCCCTACTGGTAAACGCCACCTCCACAGCGCTGCCGTTTGCAAGCGGCTCGGTGGACAGGGTAGTGGCGCTAGAGTCAGCGCAGCATTTCCGTCCCCTCGGCCGGTTCGTGCAAGAGTCCGCGAGAGTGCTAAAGGACGGAGGCCTCCTAGTGATGGCAATCCCCGTGCTGAAATCGGGCCGTAGAAAAAGCAAGCCGCTTGATTTGCTGAGCCTTGGCATACTATCGGTGACGTGGTCGTCAGAGCACTATGGCCCAGAGTACGTCGAACAGGAGGTCAAGGACGCGGGCCTGTCGATAGAGACGAGCCGCTACATCGGGCCAAACGTCTACGGGCCGCTTGCAGACTATTACCTTGCAAACAGGGAGGACATCAAGCCAAGGATCTTGGCGGCATACCCCACCTACCTTGAAAAGATACTGTACAGGTCAATCTTGAAGATGAAGCAGCTGTC
>DASZTR010000068.1:0-6176 GCA_035547955.1 Nitrososphaera sp.
ACACCATTTCAAAGGTAGCGGACATCTCTCAAACTGAAAGCAGTCCAGCGGGCGCGGCTACACCACCGAGATGCTGTACATAAAGCGTACATCTCCTATCTCCAGCTATGGATTCAAAGTTGAAGACGGTATTCTGAAAATTTTAATCAGACAGGCCGAAGAAAGTGGCAACTCCCACAAGAGCGACAAGCATCACCAACTCCACGCCTATGGACTATGTGGGATGCCCATAGAACTGGCTTCTAAAGCTAGATAGAAAATAATTACATTAAAAATAGGAAAGAGGGAGGAAGAGAGGATCTAACCTTGTATCGACTGAGCTATCTTTACCAGGTCGACAGAAGTATATGTCATCGATACTAGGTTGATCTGTAGGTCTCCGCTGTATATGAAAACCTGGTGTGTGAGTCCTTGTGGTGGGTTTCCTTCTACTACTATTGCCGGACTTCCGTTGATGTTCTCGATGTGTCTCGCGTTTGGTGCTTCATTTACAAATGCTTCCATCCATTTTGCCCTGTCATATGTCTGGGATGAAGGTTCATGGGAATAGATTATGGCAAGCCCTCCCTTGGCCATCACACCTTGGAATGTGTCGTTGTCCGCTGCTGTTACGCCTCTTGGTGTATAGAACACAGATATGATGTTTGATTGAGGATCCGCCGCAGATGTCCTGATTCTTATCGATGCCAAGTCTAGACCCGTAGGTACTTTTGTTGCAGGCAATGCCGGTGCCGTTGCAAATCCTGTTTGGTTCTTGGCTTGAGCGAATGAACTGACTTGGATTCCTTGTGTGTTTACCAAGGGCATTGGTGGCGGCAGCCTAGCTTTTGAATAGGGGACATCATCCGCAGAAGCAGCAACGCTTGGTTGCGTCGCATCTTGAGAGCGGAGTGCAGATAAAGGCGACCAATAGCCTACTGCGGCCGTCACTGTCGCCGCTATGATCGCGCCTGCAATGACTACCGCAAGAATAATGCCTTTATTTTTCTTTTTTCCTTCTATCATGCTTCCTTTTTCACCTCCTATGTACAATTACCTACCGTCCCACTTCCGACGTGTATGTGTCTGTAATTCGGCGTGCAATTCAGTATCCACAGCGGATTCTCTGCTCCAAAGGTGTTTGCTGCACCCCAGTATTCCCAAACCAGCGTGCTCTTGAGCCAAGCAATATCGTACAGGTGGGTTTTTGGCACTCCTGCGCTGTCATCGGTTGTCTCTGATCCTACGTTCTGGTTAATGCCGGATGTGTATGGAATAGTCATAGTAGCTACGTTGCTTCCATCTATCTTCACGTCCCAAACCTTATCCTTGTTGCTATCGCTTAGCTCATACCATTTTGTTGAGCCAACAGATACCGCACCATCATTCGTTTCTGAATAAGCACCCGAAATCTGCTTTGCATGGAAACTCATCTCGTTGGTGACGCACGAACCATTGAAGGTTCCTGTTGTAAACCCATTCTCAAGCCAGTCGCCATTAGGCAAGCCGATCCATTGCTCAACAGTGATGAAGTAGTTGCAGTAGTTGCTCAGCGTCAGGTCTGAAACTATTGTCGTAAAGCTGTTTCCGTATGTGGTCAGATTATTTGTTTCCTCCGCGTAGCAGTGTGTTAGGTCTGCGCAGGGCGTAGCATATGCTTTTTGTGGCAGGATTTGTGTCATTGGTATGCTTGCGGAAGCTGCAAGCAATGCTGCCAGCAAAGGTAGTACATTTTGCTTTGCTTGCAGCAAGATTCTACCAGCGAATATGTCAGGCATATTCTCATAGTAGTATCGAATATATGCTCTTATATATAAAAATGACCCGTAAAAGGAAAACGTGACTGTATTTACATATTTTATATAAATGACTTTTTATAGGACGGAAAAATTGTACACTGGTAATTCTGCGGCGGATTTGCTAAATTGTCCTTCGTAATATCACTGGCGAGCCGCCAAAGAGTTACCAGTGCAGAACGAGCGGTAGTGGTACTAACAACAAAAGAGTAACAACAACAATCAGCCAGAAATTTCATTCTTGTTGACAACATCAGCATTATCATCATCTTTCTATCAGCTGATGTTAGAGTGTCGACGATACTCCTTCAACGGAACATGCAGAAGCACTGGCGATTTGAGAACAAGCTCATTTCTATGGTACACCTCGATCCTGTAGACCGTTCCAAACCTCTCTTTTTCTTTTGATACGAGCAGGAATGAATAATCCCCTACTCTTTTGGCACAGTCTTGCTCAAGCGAAGATATTATCTCTTGAAGTGTCGAAATTTCAAAGCCTGTACTGGCACACAACCGGAGAAAATAGCGCCAGTACTTTGTTTTGAGCATCATATCTCCTCTTTCTCCCCACTCATCGCCAAAAGGACAACACTTTCTTGTTCTCCTTCTCCGCAGGATTCTGCTGTTCGTTTGCCTGACCTCCCATCATTACCCTCGTTGTCGTAGTCCGTACAAACGTGCGGCTCAGGGAGAAAGCATCAAGATGCAAAATGCCAAAGGCAGCCAGGATAGAGGACACGAGAAAGAGATCAAATGTGTGTGTGACCATAGCCTGCAAGCCAGTCGCTGCTCCTACGGAAAAGGCAGCATGCGCTGCAAACACTATCATGGGCTTGCGAGGGGCAAGGCGTGCCAGCACCAGAACAAGCACGTTGGCTTCGCGGCCTTCCATCACAAGCTGCCAGTGCTTTGCGGTATAACCTGCATCAGTAAACCAAGCCAGAAGCCAAAAGAGTAAAGGTGGCAGGGAGAAAATCGCAGGTAGCGGGGAAGTCAAGAGTGTAGGCGCAAAAAAGAGGATTGCGCCAATCCAGGCCAGCGCAACTGCGTGGATAAGAACGTGAATGGTGTGGGGCATTTTCGCTTCTTCTTTGCTCCAATCTTTTCGTTTTTCTTATTGCAGCTGCATCTTGATGGCGCCAAGAATGAGACCGCCAGCTGCGATGACTGCTCCAAGGACAGTTATCACCGTGAACCCATTCCGCAGCACGTTTGCAAGTGCAGGTGGAAGACCGCCCGAACTTCCTGCAATAGTGTTTGACGTTGTCTGTATGTTGTTGATGTCAACTCCAGAAAGCCATACGATAAGGCTTGGCGCAATTGCAACAGCTATTCCTGTGACTATCGATGCAACCATTATCCTTGTTACTTTTTCTTTTTCGTTGCCTTCAAGCTGAGAGAGCATATATCTATCTCGCAAGGCTTTTGTCGATATTTAACAAGGCAAAATGATAGGAGAAAGTACATCGGTATTTCTTTTTCTTGTAGATCGACCAAGTCTGGGGTTCATAGATCGAGAAACTGTGAGGGCAATTATGATCTTTGGGTACTCGGCAACCAAAGGTTTTGGACGACCCAATCCTTTCTCCCCTTTTTTTATTTTTGGAAATATTTTTTACGGGGTTTCTGAAAACAATGTCTTGGAGTCAAGTGCCGACGAGGTATCTGGCCAATGAATACGTCTGAAAGAAAAAGACATATCAATCGGCCTTTTCATGTAACCTGTCCTAACTGTGCTACTACCATGATCGTTCAAATCTTTCAAGGAGGAATGTTTCCCATTTCCGAGTTCCCAAAAAGGACGTGCATTGTTTGTGGTAAAACAGGATTAATAATCGATCCTTAGGTTCTCAGCCAATCGCCTAAATAAATGCGGAATGACTACGGCAAGCAGTGAATGGCCTTCTGATATCCAGATATTTGGCTCAGTTGCTTTCAGATTCGGATTCAGGTTCAGAGTCCATTGCCACATTATTGGCCATGAGTAGGGCTACTCTCTGTTTTTCCGCAACCCGTTGATTCTTTGCAGCTAGAAACCGCATTGCGGCAACGATGTATTGTTCAAGCGGCATGACCCGGGGCCGGTAGAACGTGACCAACAGGGCAAGACAAGCCATGGTGGCGCCGGCGACGGACTGGTTAAGGCTTGTCGAAAGGGCGTACGCGAAAAGCAGACCACCAAATAAAGTGCCCACCTGTCTTAATGTCAGCCGTACAAACGAGAAATTGAAGATCGGTTCTGAAAAAACACCCATGGTTTCAAACCACAGTACGTCCACTTGGCCAACCATATCCTAGTTCTGTCTATTCAGTCGTGATTCCGCTCTTAAAAGAAGATGAGGATATCACCACTGTTGTAGAAAGCATGGTCATCTTTACCTACGAGATTCAGCCAACAAATTTTGATTCTCTACCTGATGAAAAGCAGGAAACTCTGCTGATACGCTTTGCATCATTGCTAAACACTGCCGGAAAAATTACGATGACTCTTGCAAGAGAGCACGTTGATTTTCGAGGGCAGCGATTCTATACAAACAAGACCTACGTATCAAGCCCGGAAGAACAGCTTGACGACTATCTCGCATCTCTTGGTTTCAAATTCCGGCTCGTCGATGCTGCACCTACCCTTGAGATCCTCTCTGAAAACACGCGCCACGTCGTCGTCAAATACACTCATGACGGGCCTGACAGCCCGCCCACAGGCCGGTTTGGACGCCTGTTCGTGCTGACGGGATTGAGGCCAGCAATGCCTCCGGCATGGATAAACTCGTTGCTGCAGCATTGCCAGATAGTCGTTGTCAGGGCAAGGAAGATAGATTCTGATCAAGCATTGGGCATGGCGCAGAAGTATAAATCCACCATCGAGGCCGCAGCTGCAAAGAAACCGAGCCTCATACCGAGGCTAGAGCGCGCGGCGGCTGTGTACCAGGGATTGCAGGCGCAGAGGACCGCCCTGTTTTACACCAGCGTATCGTGTGCCATTCTTGCCAATTCCAATAAAGATCTCGACATACGGTCCAAGAGTTTTATAAAAAACATGAAGGCTGCAGAAGTACGTTTCGACGTCGTCCCGTTCCTGCAGCGCGATGCTGCTTTGGGCACCTGGCGCAAGGACCTGATTCTTGAACTTGGCTCGCTTGCAATTGCATTCCCGTTTGTCTCGTCAGACCTGCTCGAAATCCAGGGTGGGATACTGCTGGGCCAGAACGTCATCACGAAAGCGCCGGTAGTTTATGATTACCGGCTGCGCGACAACTATAACGTATGGCTGCTTGCCGCGTCAGGTTCCGGCAAGTCAGTGACGGCTAAAGTAATTCTAAAGCGCATGACAGAAAACCACCCTGACGCCCATGTCTACGTCGTTGACCCACAGGGCGAGTATGAACAAATCTCGGATTATTTCGGCCTTGCGGTAAGCAAACTGACTGACGGCAAGTGCGTAAGGCGCATGGGTTTCGACCCGTACGAGCTTTTCGACCCCATAGACGTGCCTCAGGTCATTTGCGATATCGCCAAGGCTGACAGCCTGGCTCGAAACGAGATAACTGCAAAATCCGCGTCGGCCTCTTCGATTTTTGACCTGTACGACAAGGTAGACGAGCACGCAAAGAAACACCTTGTCCAGCTTGTACAAGGTCCTTTTGCAGAATTGTTCAAAAAAGCCAGCACTGATGGCACCACCAACAACAACATATCGACCAAGACAGTGATATCGCTTGAAGGTGCATTTGACAATGAAGAAAGAGAGGGCGTGCTACTCACGCTTGCATTGGCAAGGGCATGGAAGTCAATAGTAGCAGCACCGAGGCAGCTGCCCAAAATTCTAGTCATAGATGAGGGATGGCTGTTATTCAAAATACCAACAGCCGCGCGCTTTGTCGAGATGATTGCCAGGACGGGACGGAAGCTAAACGTGCTATTCCTCTTCATAACCCAGAGGCCGGCAGACGTATTGGAGAGCGAGAAGGGCCGAGTAATCCTGGAAAACTCTGACACGAGAATCCTGCTGAGGAACGCAGAAATTGCATCTCAGGAGGTCGCAAATGCGTTGTGGCTTTCAAAACGTGAGCGGGATATCTTGCCCCTACTCATGAAGGGCGAGGCGCTGATTTTTACAGGCGAGCATCGTTTGAGAGTCAGGGTAACGCCTTCATCGCAGAGAGAACTTGCCATCTTCTCGACGTCGCCAAATAATAGCTCTGTCGCCGAAACCTCACCAGCGAGTCCGGACACCAGGCAGTAATTCAATAACAACTGTCAAATGTCCGCTCTCTGCTCTTTCTTTACTGTCGTTAGACAATTGCTGAATTTGACAACCTGCGTTTCCTTCGCCCTAATAGGTGAATTGGCATCTTTTCATTGTCGTTGAGTATTCGCCATCGACGTGCCATCAGCCCTGCA
>DASZTR010000069.1:0-4783 GCA_035547955.1 Nitrososphaera sp.
GGAGGTTGGCCTCAAGCCGCTTGCGCCTCCTTTGCACCGTGCTGAGCGGTATATCAAGCTCTTTGGAGAGCGTGAGCGATGATACGCCGCCGGTGGATGAAAGCAGCGCCTTTAGGATTTTCTTGTCCACGGTGGAAAGGATTGGCGGGCTGCCAGGACTCCCGCTGTGGACTTTTGGGTATCTCTGCTCTGTAGCGGCAGATTTGATGTTCTCCAATAGGCGTGCCAGAGTGTTTGTAGGCACAGAGCTGAACACATTGTCTGTGACGCCCATCTCCCGGAATTCTGCAAGTATTTCATCTCTTGAAGTCTTTTTGAATGGCTGAGTCTCGTGTTTTATCATTTCAGCAACACTCTCTTCGCGACCCTCCAGCATCCCTTGATCCGTGAAAGGGTTTCTTAGCATGGCTGATGAGTCGTTTTCACGCTTCATGTCTACCGTTAGCCGGTTGTAGATAAAAGTCAGACTTCCTCTTCATGGAGCTTCAATGAGCAAAATATTCAATATTTCTGTCTTCAATAGATGAAAAAACCATTTCGTATTTAATACCATGGTTGTCCAACAAATGCCATGTTAAATAGAATTAGCGAACAGACGGGATTGCCCAATGTACCGCTATATTTTGGTATTTCTTGCCAAAATATCGCAATTGAGTGACAAAGAAGCCCGCACACGAAGATAAAAAGCTTGTCAAAACTATAGAAGGTCAATCTCCACGATATTGTGCAAAATTGAGAGAATAGTTTAACCACCTTGTACCGCAAAATTGAGGCAGATTAGCCACAAATGTAAGGCTAGATGAGCTACAGGGGAATATACTTTCTATAGAAATACTTTCCGTAACATGATACTAGCCAATAGGTGCCAATTCGAGGATAAGGAGGATGTAGAAATGCAGACACACAACACAGCTGCAGGAGAGCTTGATCAGGATTGATAGTACAGCACGAAGCCCAAGTAGAGCCAAGTTCGAGATTCGAAATACTAGAGAACCTTGAGAAACTCGGCGTAAATCCAGAGATGTTGGACCAGTTGTCGATCCCTGCCCTGAATCACCTGCTAAAGACGCTCCAAAAAGCCGCAAGTGCTAGTCCGTCCCAGAGCAGGCCAGGGAGACGCAAGTCGCACGAGCTTTCCAGAGTGGTATCCCCGGCTGACAAGAAAATCCTAAAGGCGCTGCTTTCATCCACCGGCGGCGTATCATCGCTCACGCTCTCCAAAGAGCTTGATATACCGCTCAGCACGGTGCAAAGGAGGCGCAAGCGGCTTGAGGCCAACCTCCTTGAAATGTCCTACACGCTAAAAGTGGAAAGGTTCGGGTGGAGGACTGCCACGCTGTTCATATCCACAAGGAACGGCATGACAGCAGCGGTTGGGAAGGAGATACTGTCGCTCTCTGACGGAGTCAAGTCTGTCAACCGCATCCTAGGCGAGAACTCGGCGGACCTGATGGTGGAAATAATCTTTCGGAACAACGCCGAGCTCCTCAACATGGTAGAAAAGATGAAGTCCATAAACGGAGTCGGTAATGTGTTCTGGATAGAGCTTATCGAGCCAATGGGCAAAAACACCGATTTTGCCGAGCGCGTCATCGAAGCCGATTAAAGAAGGCAAGAACGATCCGTAAACGAATGCTCGGCACGTCCTCAAGTTCTTCTTGCTTTTCTTTTTCTTGTTATTATTCCTCTCTGCATACATACATGTGTGTATACGATTGCGCGATTGCTCATCCTGGTATGCTTTGTTGCATCCTTGTGACAGTGGGATGTGGAAGAGACGCACATATTCTGATGTTTTTACTCGACCCTCTGGGACAATTTGACCAAAGATTTCAATCAAATCTGCGCTTTTAGATCCAACGCTTATCATGAAAACCTAAAAGTTATTACCTTATGGCACTTGCAAATGGCGACAAGGCTGCGATATGCTCTGTTGTAGTGGCCGTTGCAATCGTCCTTGGAATTATTATTGCCTACGGCCCGTACACGCAGGGTAAACAAGCAACAATAACAATCGCGACAGCACCACTCCCAACGTCCTTTTCTTCAACTCCTCCCACTACTACCGCCATGCCTGTTCGCGAAACGTCTCCATCTGGCGGACAAGATACTGTTACTGTTGTTATAACTTCTGTATCGATTCAAAATACCGCAGGATTAGCAACAAAGCAGATTGCTCAAACAACGATTCCAGAAACAAGAGCGAAAGAAAGCGTAGCGATCAGTGATGATTTATCTCTCATCGACGCCATCGACAACAATAATTACACTGCCGTTGCCAGTCCTCAGTCCTTGCCAGGCCATGTGTGATGATTGCAGTCAATGCCACCCAGTTGCCCTCGTAAGTGCACATGCATGTGAGTATACGCAGTATCAATCTACTGTTGTATATGGATGAAAAACACCACGCAGCTTGCAATTCTTTTTACTGCATGCTGATTACAAAAGCGGCATCCACTATTATGCTACAAAAATGGTATCTGCAGTCATTATCTATGCCATTGGCGTTTATTTCGTCAACTCTTGACATCAAAAATGACCATATCACTTAGAACCTGCCTATTCATATCCTGATTAGAAATATGTACATGAAAAACCGCAGCAGAGACGAAATACTGACGGAGATCCTGTCCGGGCTTGATGAACCAGAAAGTAGGACTGCGATAATGTACAAATCCCGCCTAAGTTATGCTCAACTGCAGTTCTACCACAAGTACCTACTCGAAAAGAAGCTCATAAGGGAAGAAGACCGAAGGTGGGTCTCGACGGACAAGGGCAAGGCGTTCCTCAAGGCGTCTTTGGCAGCCAGCCAGATCCTAAACGACGATAATAGCGGTAACACCAACAGCTAAAAGCACTCACACACGTGCGACGATTCTGTAATCCGGCGGCGGCAAGAAGGAAAAGGTACGAGCAAGCGGCGAGACACGCGCGTGTACATACCCTATATACGTAACTTTTCCTCTTGGCATTATCGACCTCTTTCCTTTTTGCACACACGCATAGCCAGTTGATTTTTTTCATGTTTTTGTGTTATAGAGCGATGTTGAACTTGTACCAGCATGCTTTCTTCTCCGGGTATTTACGATATTTCTTCTTAATAACCTGATAAAAACAGTCACGTGCCTTGACGCCTTTGACCGCACGGGGGCACCATAATGTGAAAATCCGGTCATCAGTCTTTCATACAGAAATCGATTAGTAGCCGCGAAGCTACATATGCACGAGAGCAATAACAACCGCACCGACAACAACAATAACAATAGAAACAGCTATGGCAGCAGCAAAAACAAAAACAACAACGGTCATGACAAAAAGATACTCATCATAGGCCTTGGGCAAATAGGATACAGCAACGCAGAATACCTGCACTCACTTGGATTGCGTGTCGACGGCTTTGATATCTCTGAAAAGGCAGTCGAGCGTGCCATAAAGGACGGCATGATCGACAAAAAAGCCACGAGCTTTGCCGATTATGACTATTATCTAATATGCATCTCTACCCACCAGCCAAATGACATGTTCACGCCGTACCAGGATGGCATAATGGAGGTCACGTACAGGATTGCAGCAGAAGGCAACAAGTCGGGCGCATTGGTGGGGATTGACAGTACTATCCCGAAAGGGACTTCAAAAAAGGTGCTTGCGCTCCTGAACCACAAGATGCACGTGGTGCATGTGCCGCACAGGTACTTCGGACCTGAAAAGCACGACCACGGCGTAAACCAGACGCGCGTAATTGGCGGATGCGAGCCGTGCTGCATGGCTGCGGGGAAGGCGTTTTACGGCCAGACGCTTGGCATACCGCTCCATGAGGTGAGTTCCATCGAAGTCGCCGAGATGACTAAGATAGTCGAAAACTCGTACAGGTTCATGGAGATAGCTTTTGCAGAAGAGCTGCGGATGGTGAGCGATTCGGCAGGCATCGACTTTGACGAATTGAGAAAAGCTGTAAACACAAAGTGGAACATCAAGATCCTTGAAGCTAGGGAAGGGATTGGTGGGCACTGCCTCCCAAAAGACAGCGAGATGTTCCTGTCGGTAGCCAAGAACGCACTTGATTCAAGCATCGTGTCTGCTGCCAAGATGGTCGACCACAAGTACAGGTTCTACCTGAGCCAAAAGCCGATGGCTCCCCCGGTAGAGCTCGGCGGCAAGGCAAAGGTGGAGCTGTAGTCGAGAAATCGTAAAAAGCCTCTGGCATCAAATACTCTCCCAGATCTCTATCCTTTTTTCTTCTTTTGTTATCCTTTTGTAGAGTTATTTTTTCACAGCTGCGATATGATGGAATCTGGGATTTGGTCCTTCCTTCCGATGATCTGGACGGTTTCTGTCCACATGGCGTCCCTGACCCCTTCTATGCCTTTGATTATCTCAAGAAGGCTCGCTATCTCTGTTTTTGACCTGACTATTGCCTTGATCCTGAGGTCTATGGTGCGCTCGCCAATGTTCCTGCTGACGTACGTGATCTCCTCTCTTTGGAGCAGGGTCTTGGCGACCTCCATCGTCTTGCCGCTATTCGTCGAAATGAGAAAGTCGACCTTCCTCCAGCCGAACTTGCTTAGGTTGAGATAACACTGCCTACTGATAAACTCTTCAAGCCTCTTTTTACGCCGCTGCAGTGTAGTTTGGGGGATCCCTAAACGCTCAGACATCTTTTTCAGCGATGACGCCTTGCCGTCCGGGGCGGCTAGAATCCTCAATATCCTGCGGTCTATCTCGCTTAAAGTTATAGGAGATTTCATAGTGATCTCCGTTAAAGGAGGGACGTTCCCTGCTATTA
>DASZTR010000070.1:0-4153 GCA_035547955.1 Nitrososphaera sp.
CTTGCAGGAGCTCTCCTTACCGGCATCTTTGCAGAAAAGAGGTTCACACCGTGGGGCCATGACGGCCTTGCGTTTGGCAACCCTGCAGCGCTGTACCAGAACGCCGTCGGCGCGTTTGCGGCACTCGCGTGGGCCATGGGCATCACTGCCGCTATAATCAAGATCATGGATGCAGTGTGGCCAGGCGGCATCCGCGTAACGCCAAAGGAAGAGGAGATAGGACTTGACCTTGCGCAGCACGGAGAGAGGGCGTACGTGACAGAGTGAGTAAGTGAGTGAGTGAGAGAAAAAGAGATTGTAAAATACCCATGCGCCTCTCATTATCTCCTAATTCTCCCTCTTTTTCTGGCGGCAATAGTGATGATAGTGGCGATAATGATGATAACGCTGCGGGAGTACCTGCTGCTACCGCGACAGTGACAACGACAACGACGACAACAGCAACAACAATCAATCCTTCTCCCTTTTTCCCTTGCAATAAAGTCTGGATCTTTCCCGGCGCAGGCGGAATACTGAAGAAGAGAGGCGCTTACCAGCGATTCATCATCGCCTGCATGGCGCAGCAGGTGTCGAGCATAACCAAGAGGGTCCTTGCAAAGCAGATGGCAAAAAAGTTCGGCATGTCGCTCCGCAACGCGTACACCCACGCGTACATAGAGCTCAACGACAGCCTGCTCCCGGGTGGCATAGTAGAGCAGGACGGGGTGGTGCCTGCGACAAGGGGCCCGCGGATATTCCAGCTCACCGGAGTGCCGTGCTTTTGCCTCTCCAGGATTGGAACCCTGATGGCGTGCTGCCTCGAAGAGATCAGAGTCGACAAGAGGGCGCAGTTGCTCCGTCAGTACCTGGATTCTGACAGGTCGTGGCGGCAGGACCCGCGAAGAGGCGAGCTGCTTTCCCACCTTCAGGCGTACCCCGATTTTACGCTTGAGCTCCTAAAGAGCGGCGCCATCCAATACCTGGAAGGCCGGATAGACCACCCGCTGTCGATACTGCCGGCGAGAAACAAGAGCGCGATCTAGATCCGCTGTTTACTCGCGCGCACACGCGCGTGTGTATGTGTTTGTATCAGAGCGGACATATCCTGTTATAGTTCGTCGTCTTTGTAAAGACCGCCGTGCCGTGCTGGTGCGCTTGCAAGAGGGTGAGCGTGACGGTGCAGCCGTTGCTCACCGTGTCGCCTAAGTGAAGTGTGACCGGGAATCCGTCAGACCGGACAAGGGGGTATTCCACAAAGTTGAGCCCCTTGACATAGCCGTCGCCTATCTCCTGCACCAAAAGAGGCCCTTCGCGCTGGCCTTCTGACAGGGTGACGGTGGTGTTGCTGCTGCTATTGTGATGATCTTCTTGCTGCATCGGCTTTGTCTTTATCTGCCTTATGTCAAGCGTGTATTCGCCCCCGTTGGCTGCAAGATAGAGCCTATCGCCGGGTAGCACTTCAAAATGCAGCGTGCCACCATTGGTTCCCTTTGAATTGGTAATGTGGCCGTCTATGCACTCTGTCGCGCCTGCGTTGCCGCACTGCGCCACCGCGGGTGTAAACCTCGAGATTGTCATCGCAGTCATGCCCGACGCCGGTTCGCGGCTCAAAAACACGAGCGCGCCCCTGCCCTTTTGCAAGTCCCACCCTGAAACCGCTGCCACATCGCCTTGGCTGCTGCTATTGTTATCAGCAGTGGCCGCTCTGACGAACACGCCGGCAGAGTTTGTGGCAGACATCTTGTTTGATGAGACCACCAGGGTTGCCACGTATTCTGACGTACCGTTGCCCTTCGTACTCGTACTCACCGGGTACGGGTCCAAAGCCTCCATCCTGACCGAATACTGGCCGCCAGCAAACGTGGCAGACTTGACGTTGGCGCCGATGGTCAGAACGAACTGGCCTGCGTCTGTACCGTTTACCTCGGCAGAGACCCTGATGCTGGCCTGCCCCTGCCATATGCATACCACGTCCGATGGGCACCTAGAATCCTCGGTGACGTTGAGAAAGCCTATGACGATATTTTCAGGGGCGATTGCAGCCTGCTGGCCGACCTTCAGCTCAAACGGCTTGTCGAGCTCGGCTGGCACCGATCCTCCAGTACTACTTTGCGCGTGGACGGCGGCAATAGTGAAAGACATAGGTAATAACAGCATCACTAACGCTGACATGACGATGATCGCCAATGGAAGTTTCAACATTGATTCAGTACTCTCCTTCCATATAGGCCATGTGGAGAAAGCTTCACTAAGATAACATCTAAATTGTCATTATTGAGTGATGTTGCCATTTTATTATATGTTAAGGTTTATTAAGTTAACATGTACTAAGTTAACCAGCGTTAACTTCATAAATGACTTCTTGGATAACCATGGTATGAAGTCCGATGTAATCGAAGCTGCAAAGGCGCTGTCCGCAGAATACGATGTAATGTCAAACATCTACAGGACAATGATAACAGCCTTTCTGCGGAAAAAGGGGGAAGCTAACTGGACGGACATAAAACAATTCATTGAGGAGTACTTGGGAAGTGTCAATCCAAACACCTTGCACTTTCACCTAAAGGCATTGATCGAGGCCAACATGATCCAACGGAAAGGAAGTGAGGACAGAATGACCTATTCGATAAGCGAGATACCCGAATACATCGCAGAGTCAATTGACAGCAAAATCCTCAAGAAGATGAAGTAAGAGGTAGCGTGAATTGAGTACGATGCAAACCCAACCCGTAGCGAACATCAAGAGGGCAATAACAAACATAATTGCCACATTTCGAGGCTACACATTCATGACTTCCTCTGAGGTCATAATAGAAGAAATGAGGGCGGAGAACAACCAACAACTGAAAAGCAGCAACTGAAAATAACAACGGTAGATTCAACAGAACCGAATCTTTCATGACTTGCATGGCGCCTTTGTGAGCCACTGCTTTTTCATTAGCATCGCTTTTTTAACGCCCCTCCATCACTTGTCGTACATGTGGCGCCTAGTGAAATTCCTTGAAGAAAACGACCCTGAAGCTTTGCCAAGAAAAGAGCTCGTACTAAAGCTGCACGAGATATGGCCTGGCGACAATGATGAGAATGGCCTGCCGACAAGGGATCATGAAGAGCTTGCGTCAGCAATCTCGTCAGCATTGTGGCTCGGCAGGCGCGCGCAGCAGGTAAAGGAAAAAACCGGCGACAGGGGCGCCGAGCAGTTTTTCAAAGAAGCAATGACTGTAGCGTTTGAGACGGGCCGCCGTTCTGCAATCACTGCGCCGTGAACAACTTTTATTAGTAAGTAGGTATTTCTTACTAGGTATGGCTGAAACACCGCTGCCTTCATCAACTTCGCCAGAGGCCAAGCCCGGTGCTACCTGCGCCGTAATCGGCATCTGGGAGGTCTTGGGCAAGCGCTGGTCGCTACTAATAATAAAAAACCTCAGCACCAAGGAGACCATCCGGTTCAACGAGCTAAAGAGGGCGCTGTCAGGAATCAGCAGCACCGTGCTGTCAGAGCGCCTGCTAGAGCTAGAGCGCGAGGGGCTCGTGACGAAAAAGATCTACCCCGAAGTGCCTCCACGCGTAGAATACAGCCTGACCGCGCAGGCAAAAGAGCTCGAAGTTATAATAAAAGAGCTGGCGCACTGGGTCGCCCGCTGGAAGCGCCCCCAGAGCGTCGCTTCTGCCACTGCAGCAATAAAAAAGGAAGAAGCCTGGCCCTCTAAAGCTTCCTGAACCTGCCCTCCTTTGCCGTCACAATCCCCGTCTCGATGACGGAGCGTTCGCCAAGTGCCTTTTCTATCGCCTTGTTGCTCAACTGGGCGGCCTGCTCAGCCGTCATGTCGGCGCTGTATTCCCTCTGGATGACGTCGAGCGCGCTGTCCGCCGACTGGCCTATCGCAAACCCTGCGCCGCGGAAGTACGTGCCGCTTGGGTCCACCTGGTACATGTGCACTCCAGTCTGGTCGGCGCCGGCGATGATTACAGACGCCGCCTGCGGCCTTACCGCGTAGATGGTGTAGTTGTGCAGGTAGCCCCCGAGGTGCTTCGTCAGCGAGCCGATGTCTACCGGGCTCTCAAAGGAGAGCCTGTGCCTTTGCGCCTCAAGCCTAAGCTCGTCGATGAGCTGCAGTATGTCGCCGATGTAGCCAGAGCCGGTCGCCCCGACGTGGCTGTCTATCGGGACCAC
>DASZTR010000071.1:0-2757 GCA_035547955.1 Nitrososphaera sp.
GTACGGGATATAATCCATGTAGTCGCGCATCCACGCGAGGTCTGTCCTGTCGCCGGACCACCTATAGATCGGTGTTCCGGCGTCGGCGTCTATTATGATATGGGCGAGCTCATGTG
This sequence comes from Nitrososphaera sp., assembly GCA_035547955.1. Lineage (GTDB taxonomy): Archaea > Thermoproteota > Nitrososphaeria > Nitrososphaerales > Nitrososphaeraceae > Nitrososphaera. The sequence goes on from DASZTR010000071.1 coordinate 117, forward strand.
AGCTGCTCCTGACGGGCGTGCCGGCGCCAACGTCGACGCCGCCAAAGGAACGTTGCGTCGTGACGTCGACTCGAGAAAATGAGTTCCACTGTGCAGACAGGTGCTCAAAGTCAGGGTTTTTCAGCTGCCAGTAAAGCCCCTTATTGGGCCCAGGGTGCACCTTGGTAAAGTAGTCAATCCCTTTTGCCACCTGCGGCTGCATGGCCGCCATTGCGGCTGGGCTACTGACGACAAGCAGGACGGCAAGCCCGGCGAGGATCGCTGCAGCAGATACCTTGGATCTAGTAGTCATAGCGGTGGCTGCTGCCTTTGCCTGCAGCTCCACCGTTTTAGCAGGGTTTCTCATAAGCAGCATCGCGCCTATTATTGCAGACCCCGCAACGAGGAGCGACGTCAGAAGGAGCACAGACTCGGCCCCAAGGCTTAGCATCAGAGGGTCAAGGATGAGCGCGGCAGAAGAGGCTCCCACCAAGTCTGCAAAATACAGCTTGTTTATGTGCCGTGGCATGGCAAAGAACACGAGCGCCATTATAGACCCTGCAAAAAAGAACGGGACTGACGATATTAGGTAGAACACGTAGATGTACGAAGTGTCTGGGGGGATTAGTGCCACCGCCACAATAAACAGTGGCACAGAGATGGCATATGCGATGGCATGGTTAGTTATCTTTTTCGCAAGCAGCGCGGGGGTATTCATCATCGTCGAAGTTGCTGGCGATAGCGACAACCAACGTGATATTATCCCACCGCCCTTGCGTGGAGCGCGGATGCCATAGTCCTTTTGCATATGTACAAGAAGCGATCCTATCCCAAGCCCAAAGAACGCGACAGAGATGGCCATGAACGCATAGTCGTACCAAAGGATTATCGAAAACACGCGCGTCAGCGCAAGCTCAAACAGCACGGTGCTCAGAGAAGCAAAGAACAGGACTGCCATCAGGAAAGCCAGCACCTTCCTGTTCTTTGTATTCTTACTCAGGGTACCGTTATTATTGTTATCACTATTGTTACTATTGTCAAGCAATCCTGCGACAACTCTCCTCTTCTTCTTTTTTGTAAGCTATGCAGCAATCATTGTTTAACCAAGTGAAGGCCAAAACCATAAGAAAATATTAGAACCTCCTCAGAAAGAAGGTTCTTTGCAGAGCATAGGATAAAACCCATTTATTTTCTCTGCACATATGATATTGGCAGAGGTTATCTCCCTCCCGGGTGATGAAGGCAATGTGCCTGGATAGCCGGCCCGCATCCTGTGACGGAAAAGTTTTCCGCGTTTCTGCACAACAGAGAAAACTACTAGACAGAACACATATGCTTCTGCACAGTCAATTGACATTGTCATCGTGCGCCACATCGGCGGGTTGTGCGAAATGATGTGTGTTGCGTGGGATCACGCGGACCACAAACAGCATTCCTGCTACACCAAGGATTAAGTTAACTATTGCCCACCCATAGCTTCTTTCTACAAAGTTAAAGGCGGCAAAGATTAGCGAAATCGCCGCCAAGACGCCTATTAAGACCGGGACGTACTTGAAAAATGTCACAATGAGTTCAAGTATGCGCACCATTCTTTCGAGCTTTTCAAGCTCTTCTTCGGTTATCATCGGTTGCATTTTCTACAAGATAAAAGATGTGCGTCAGCGCGGCTTCTCCGCTACATAAGACCGCAGCATCCAAGCCATCTTTTCGTGCTTTTCCATCAGGCCGATGAGAAAGTCATTGGTGCCCATATCGTGGTATTTTTCATCCGTCTCGTCGACGTTGCCCCTGAGTGTACGGATGGTCGATTCATGCGCGTCCAAGAGGTTTGTAAGCATGGAGTGCGCGTCAGGGTAGCTGCCAGGGTCCTCCTTTATGCGCGTGTACTGGGCGAATTCAGTCAATGTCCCAATGGTTTGACCACCGAGCGAACGAATCCTCTCTGCCACGAGATCCACCATCTCATCCGCCTCCTCGTACTGCTCTTCAAGGAACTTGTGCAACTCGCTGAAATCGGGCCCGATCACGTTCCAGTGGTATTTCTTGGTCTTTGTAGACAGCGTGTATTCGTCGCATAGTAACTCTGTTAGAATCTTGATGACGCCTTCGCGGTCTTTTTCGGGGATGCCGATCTTCGGCTCCTTGTCCGCGTTCACCAGTCTTGAAACCTCCAGACTCTGTTTTGTCATGTGTAATAGAAGCTCAAAAAATATAAAAGAGTTTAACGGGAAAAACATTTTCTAAAAAAACAGAAGCGCAAATCTCTGGAATTTCAAAAAATATACGTGTACACTGAAAACGACAAGGCATGCAGGGCATTGTTATACGTCCTGTCCAGTATTCAGGTGGTCGTAGAGCAACAAAGTCATTATTATTAGATCGGCACTTAAAAATCTGTAATGAGTGGCAAATTAAGGGATATAAAAGAGACGGCGTCAAACGCCATTGAGATAATCCATGAAATAGGCACCCCAGAGGTGCGGGATTCCCTTGACAGGATAAAGGACACCACAAAAGAGGTCAAAGAAATCATAGAGGCCCTCTCCACTCCAGAGATGGTCAAGAACATGGAGAACATTCGGCTGATGGCAGAATCGATGCAAGATGCGGCGTCGCGGATGGAAAACACGTTCAAGGAGATAAAGGAGTCTGGCGTTTTAGA
>DASZTR010000072.1:0-11366 GCA_035547955.1 Nitrososphaera sp.
GCCAAGGGCTTTGCGCCCGGCGACCGCGTGTTTGTACACCACCATGTACCATGCTATTCGTGCCACTACTGCCTGCACGGAGATTATACGATGTGTGCCGAGTACCAGAGGAGTAACATCACGCCCTGCGGTCTTGCAGAGCAATTTATTGTGCCCGAGTGGAACGTGTCAAGAGGTGGCCTGATAAAACTTCCTGCAGGCATGACGTTTGACGAGGCATCGCTTGTGGAGCCTCTTGCGTGCTGCATTCGGGCGTGGAACAAGTGCACCAGCTTCCAGCGCGGCGACGACATTGCTGTTCTTGGAGCCGGCCCTGCGGGGTTGATGCACATCATCTTGGCAAAGGCGTTTGGCGCAGGCAAGGTTTTCGTGTCAGACATCAATGATTTCCGGCTCGGCTTTGCCAGGAAAAAATACGGCGTTGAGACGTTCAATTCAATTTTGGCACCTGACTTTGCCCAAAAGATAAAAGAGCAGACAGGCGGGCGCGGAGTTGACGTCGCAGTGGTCGCTACAGGGAGCACAAGGGCACTCTTGCAGTCTTTTGACATGACGAGGCGGGCTGGCAAGATAATTTTGTTTGGCGTGCCGCCCAAGGGCTCCGACATTTCCTATGACATGAGCAGGCTCTATTCAAACGAGCACTCGATTATCCCAAGTTATGCGGCGTCGGAGGCCGAGACGAACCAGGCGATAAAACTGATAGCGGAAAAGCGCGTCGACATTGCATCGCTCATAACGCATCGCTTTGACATTGGCGACGCGCCAAAAGCCGTCAGGTGCGCGCATGAAGCCAAGGACGCGATGAAAGTCATCGTGACCGCTGGAAAAAATGAATCTTCTGAATATACATATAAATAATAAAAACAGCCATTGCCCGCCGATAGCAAGAATGGACTGGGGAATGAAAAACCGCCTCTCAAAGATTATTCGTCCTCAAGACAGGCGCTGTCTGATGCTCGCGGTCGACCACGGCTACTTCCTTGGTCCTACAGAGCGCCTGGAAAACGCCGCAGAAACGATAGCGCCACTTCTCCCATACGCTGATTCCCTCATGCTTACGCGTGGGATTTTGCGCAACTGCGTTCCTGCAGAGCGAGACATACCGATAGTGCTCCGCGTCTCCGGTGGAACCAGCATAATAGGCGAGGACTTGTCAAAGGAAACGATAACGACCTCAATTGAAGAGGCCATAAGGATGAACGTGTCGTGTCTTGCGCTTTCGATATTTGTTGGGAGCAAGTACGAGCATCAGACGTTGGCGAGCCTTGGCAGGCTGGTCGACGAGGGTGAAAAATACGGCATCCCTGTGCTGGCGGTGACGGCGGTCGGCAAGGAGATGGGCCGCGACGCCCGCTATCTCGGCCTTGCATGCAGGGTTGCAGCAGAGCTTGGCGCGCACATTGTCAAGACGTACTATTGCGAGGACTTTGAAAAAGTCGCTGAGGCGTGCCCAGTCCCGCTTGTTGTGGCAGGAGGGAAAAAGCTGCCCGAGATGGACGCGCTAAAACTCGCACACAATTCGGTTACACATGGAGCGGCAGGGGTCGACATGGGCAGGAATATCTGGCAATCCGACTATCCCGTTGCTATGGTAAAGGCAGTCAAGACAATCGTGCATGGCAAAGCCGACGTCCCGGAAGCTTATGACGTGTTTCTGCGCGAGCGCGAAAAGTCAAAGGCAAAAGAGCCGCAAAAGTTCGTAAAAGAAGCATCAAGCAAGCAGGCAGATTTCGACTGACTAGCCCGGCAGTCTGGAAATGTGCTGGTGGCGCATCTTCCATTCGCCGTTCTTTTTGTCTTTTTGAAATACTATTGTGACCCTTGACCTATTGTTTATCGCAGTCCCCCTGAAGCTATAATCATCTACAATTATGCCTGTGCTCTCTAGCACAAACATCGCGATCGCGACTTCGCCTGTCGTCAACGTTTCTATTTTCAGATCGGTTATCTTGAAATCATAGTCTGAGATGCTCGCAAACTGCAGCTGCTCTAGCATTAGCGCCCTGTCAATATCACGCAGGTCGTACGGCGGCGAGTCACCGAACTTTGTAAACTGCTCCGCAAAAAAGTCGGGTATCCCTTCGATCTCTTTGCTCTTGGCTATCTGGAAATATTTGTAAATCAGATCCCTGATTTTAGCGGAATCCGTAACTGACAATATAATGTTCTCTGGCCGGTAGGGCACAAAACTTTATAAATTATATCACTACACTCAATTTTAGATGCCCCAAACAGGCAGCGAGCTTTCTAGGCACAAGGTTAAGATTCTGGTTCTGTTGCTACTTGCCTAGACAAATCTCTGCTTACAAGCGGGCGTTTGTCTTGAAAGAAAATCATGGTGATAATGTAAAAAAATGGTGGAAATGACCGGTGCAAAAGCGTTGATCCACGCCCTTGAAAAAGAGGGCGTAGACGTGGTCTTTGGACTCCCCGGTGGGGCAAACCTCCCGATATATGACGAATTGGTGGACGCAAACCTCCGCCACATACTTGTTAGGCATGAGCAGTCTGCGGCGCACATGGCAGACGGCTATGCCAGGATAAAGAGAAAGTCTGGCGTGTGCTTTGCCACCTCTGGCCCCGGCGCTACCAACATAATCACCGGCCTTGCCACCGCCCATGCAGACTCTATTCCAATGGTCGCGGTGACAGGACAGGTCAACCTGTCGATGATAGGCAAAGACGCCTTTCAGGAGACTGACATTATCGGCATCGCAAACCCCTGCACAAAATATTCCTTCCAGCCACGGATATCCAGCGAGATCCCGGAGGTGGTGAAAAAATCGTTTTACATTGCCGAGAGCGGGAGGCCCGGCCCCGTGCTCATCGACATCCCAAAAGACGTGCAGCAACAGAGCGCGGACATGAAGTTCCCTGACCTTATCAAGGTGAGGGGCTACAACCCCGTCATTGATGCAGACCTTTCAGAGGTCGGAAAAGCGGTAGAACTCATACTTAAGGCAGAGCGCCCTATAATCCTAGCTGGCGGTGGCGTGATATTGTCAGGCGCATTTGCAGAGCTCCAGGCGCTCGCTGAGCTCCTCATGATACCCGTAGTCACGACGTTCAAGGGCAAGGGCGCGTTCCCTGAGAACCACCCGCTTGCTATGGGCCCGATAGGCATGCACGGCCACGCCGAGGCAAACAAGATAATCATCGAGGCCGACTGCATAATCGCGGTCGGTTCCCGGTTCTCTGACAGGTCGGTCGGCAAGTTTGAAGAGTTCGGCAAGGGTATGAGCATCATTCACATGGACATCGACCCTGCCGAGATAGGCAAAAACAAGTCAGTCGACGTGGCAATAGTGGGGGACGTAAAATCCTCATTGCGCACGCTGGTCAAACTGCTCTCAAAAAAGGTGACGAAGAGAGATCCAGAGAACCCCTGGCTCAAGCGCAGAAAGGAGCTTGTGCAGTATTTCTCGGAGAGCCTAAAAGACTATCCACGCGAGATAACGGCCAAAAAGTCGCTCAAAAAGTTGCGCGAGCTCTTGCCGGCGCAAGGCATAGTGACCACTGAAGTAGGCCAGTGCCAGATGTGGGCCTCGCTCCACTTTGATGTGATATCTCCAGGCACGTTCTTTAGCTCGACAGGCCTTGGCACGATGGGCTTTGGCTTTCCCGCGTCCATAGGCGCCAAGGCCGCAAGGCCTGAGGTGCCGGTAGTGGACATTGCCGGCGACGGCTCGTTTAACATGACTGAAAACTCGCTTGCCGTGTCTGTGCTTGAAAAATTGCCAGTCATTGTCTTTCTCATGAACAACTACATGCTCGGGATGGTGGCGCAGTGGCAGCGCACGTTCTACAACCGAAGGTACAGTGGCGTGGAGCAGCACCAGTGCCCCGACTATGTCAAAGTGGCTGAGGCGTACGGCGCACAGGGGATCCGCGCCCAGTCTATGGCGGAGCTCGAAAAGGCTATCAAGACGGCGGTAAAGAGCGATGTCGCGACCGTTATCGATATACCTATCGATCCGGACGAGGACGTGTACCCATTCGTGGCGCCGGGTCGCGGCCTCAAGGACATGATAACGGGAGGCTAGAGGGAAGCAAAATGGAAAATAACAACAGTAACAACCACGAACTCTATATCGTTTCTGCGCTAGTCGAGAACAAGCCCGGAGTGCTTTTCCGCGTGACTAACCTTTTCCGCGCGCGCAACTTTAACATCGAGTCGATTACCGTGGGCACGACAGAGCAGCAGGATATCTCCCGGATGACGATAACGACCAGCAGCGACGAAAAGACGCTCGTCCAGCTCGTCAAGCAGCTAAGAAAGTTGATAGACGTAGTCGAGGTCAAGGTGCTTGAAACAAACAAGACAGTGTACCGCGAGCTTGCGTTGATAAAGATGAGGGCAGTCGACCCGACGACAAGGAGCGAAATAATGAGCTATGCCAACATTTTCCGAGGCAACATACTCGACATCGGCAAGGAGACAATAACCGTCGAGATAACAGGAACGCCTGACAAGATAGATGCCTTTAAGAATCTGGTCGACCAATATGGTATCACGCAGCTGGCAAGGACAGGCGTATCGGCATTGCCAAGGGGAGCTGAACTTTGAGCATCGAGGAAAAAAAGGTAAGGATATTTGACACCACCCTCCGCGACGGCGAGCAGTCGCCCGGTGTGACGGTGACGCCTGATCAAAAAGTGCACATTGCGCAAAAGCTAGACGAGCTTGGGGTGGATGCAATCGAGGCCGGGTTCCCGGTGGTGTCTGCAGGAGAGATTTACGCCGTCAAGACGATCGCAAATTCCGGATTGAAGGCAGAGGTCTGCGGCCTTGCGCGCGCGGTTGACGCCGACATCGACGCGGCGATAAAGTGCGACTTGAAGTACGTGCACACGTTCATCGCGACCTCTGACATCCACATGAAGTACAAGCTAAAGATGACGCGGGAACAAGTGCTTGAGAGGGCAGTCCATGCAGTCGAGTACGCCAAAAAGCATGGCCTCAAGGTAGAGTTCTCTGCCGAGGACGCCACAAGGTCTGACAAGGACTTTTTGATAAAGGTGTTTCATGCAGTGGCGCAGGCCGGTGCCGACAGGGTAGACATCCCCGATACCGTAGGGTACGCGACCCCGCAGGACATCACAGAGCTTGTAAAGCAGGTCAGCAATGCAACAAAATTGCCTATCAGCATGCATTGCCACGACGACTTTGGGCTTGCGGTGGCAAACTCGATAGCGGGCATCAACGCAGGTGCGGTCTGCGCACATGTCACGATAAACGGCCTTGGGGAGCGGGCGGGCAACGCGTCGCTTGAAGAGTTCGTCATGGCGCTCCAGTGCCTCTACCACATGAAGCATAACATAAACACGCATCTGCTCTACGAGACATCCAAGTACGTCTCTAACACTATGGGAATCATAGTCCAGCCGAACAAGGCGATAATCGGCGAGAACGCCTTTGGCCACGAATCGGGCATACACACCCACGGGGTGCTCAACAACCCGCTTACCTACGAGCCTATCAGTCCCGAACTCGTCGGCAGGAGGCGCTGGATCCAGGCAGGCAAGCACGCCGGCGCGCACGGCATCAGGGCAATGCTTGAGGAGTTTGGCATCACCCCTACAGACGAACAATTACACGCAATAGTGGAGAAGCAAAAGGATATTGCGGACAAGGGTAAGGCAATAACCACATCGGAGCTTCTCACCATTGCCGGAGAGGTAATGCACAACTCACAGTTTGAGGAGCGCTTCAAGCTCTACAACTTCCACATCGTCACTGGTATAAACATCATCCCGACGGCTACTATCTACCTCAACGCAGAGGGCAAGGATCTCATCGCGTCGGACACGGGAGTCGGCCCTGTGGACGCAGCGCTCAAGGCCATCCAAAAGGTAGCCGCGGACGTAGCAAGCATAAAGATACGCGAGTACAAACTTGATTCCATCTCTGGAGGCTCGGACGCGCTAGCCGAGGTGTCGGTCAAGGTGGAGGACAAGAACGGCAACATCGTCTCTGCAAGAAAGGCCAACGAGGACATTGTTGTCGCGTCGGTAGAGGCTATGATGGACGCAATAAACAAGGTCCTCTTGAAGAAGGTGCTCTATTCAAAGAGCTAAAAAATATAACAAGCATCTCTCTTTCACCCAAGCAGTATATGCACATACATGTGTGATCTGATAGTTGGCAAGGTACACCATTTCGCTTATCCGGGGAGACGGGATAGGGCCCGAACAGACAGCGTCAGCTAAAAGGATTCTTGAGGCAATAAGTGACAACACGTCCACGAAATTCACGATAAATGAGGTCGAGGCTGGAGACGGGGCTCTTGCCAGACACGGAAAAGCGCTCCCGGAATTTTCAGTCAACACCATCAAGAACTCGCAGGCGTGTTTGAAGGGGCCAGTAGGCGAAAGCGCGGCAGACGTCATCATCGTACTCCGGCGCATGTTTGACCTCTATGCAAATGTAAGGCCCGCCAAGTCGTACCCGAACATTCCTGCGCTCTCTGCAAAGGTGGACATGGTGACTGTACGGGAGAATACTGAGGACGTCTATCTCGGATGGGAGTTCAATGCCGACCCTGGCACGGTTGTTGCGCTCCGGATAACCTCTGAAAAGGCGTCGAGGAGGATTGCCGAGTACGCGTTTCGGACTGCCACCATGCGGGACGGCAAGCGCAAGGTTGTCGCCGTGCACAAGGCAAATGTGATGCGCAAAGGCGACGGGCTCTTCGCGTCGGTCTGCAGGGATGTCGCAAAAAAGTATCCCAAGATTCAGTACAGCGAGCTCTACGTCGATGCGGCTTCGATGAACCTTATACGCAATCCTGAAGAGTTCGACGTAATAGTCACCACCAACCTCTTTGGCGACATCCTGTCTGACGAGGCCGCACAGGTGGTAGGGGGACTAGGCATGGGGCCTGCGGCAAACATCGGCGATGGCTTTGCGCTCTTCGAGCCAGTTCACGGCGCGGCGTTTGATATCGCCGGCAAGAACGCTGCCAACCCTTCATCAATATTGCTGTCTACAAAAATGATGCTCGAATGGCTCGCCGACAGGTATGGGGATAGACCTGCGGCGGAACAGGGCAAAAAGATAGAAGACGCGATAACCCGGCTGCTCGCGCAGGGCAAAAAGACAAAGGACATCGGGGGCAGGCTTTCTACCGCCGAGTTTACGGACCTTGTGGCAAAAGAAATGATCTGACGTTGAAAAAAAGGACTAGTTTTCCTTTGGCGCCCGCTTTTGCCAGGCAATGATCATGAATATGAATGGGATAGTGAGGATCCCTGTAGCAAAGAGCACCGGCTGGATGACTATGGCGCTAGCTTGGTAGCCGCCCAACTGCAGGAACGGCAGCGGGAATATCGTAAACATCCAGTAGCCAAAAATGAGGCCGAGGAGGAACTTGTTGCGCTTGAGCACCGCTGCAATGCTGATCTTTTTGATCCCCTTACGATCACATGTCACGCATTTCACCGTAGTCGCGCTACCTATCACGTCTGTCGGGACCATGCAAGAAGTGCATATCTTGCTCTGGCAAAAATAGCATTTCTTTTCTGCAAAACGCGAGCCGCATATGGAGCAGTTTGCCATGTGTGTATTACTCTGTTACCAGAACGATAGCAGCGATGCAATATTACCTTTGCCATCGCGCCTCTCTCGGCGCCGAGTCTGTTTTGCCAGGGGACGTTGTCTACTTTTGGATTCTGCAGATGACATTTCTCGGGGAAAAAAACACGTAAAATACACATATGTAGATAGATCAAAAATATCTATGATACTGCAAGACGCAAAGCAAGTTTTTGTCAATGCGGTTTGGTGCCGTGATTGGCGCACATATGCGCGTGCGTGTGCGCGTTTCCAGTGAACTACTACTACCACTACAAGCGTAGTGGCAGGTCATTTTATCTATTTTTTACAGCTTTTTTGCAGGCAAAAAATGTTGTGTCCTGCTCGCCATTTCGCTGCTGCATGGATCGATCTTCTTGCTTTGTCTTTACTCAAGGCAGATTATACTATATTCTGCGCAATAGCCTTTGTTCAATCCTGGATGGCAAACATGATGTTGGAAATTGCATGTGAAACCAAGCTGGCAGCGTTGTGTCTACTAAAGCAAAACTTAAATTCCGATTTCTAAACAGTTGGTGAGGGTCAAAAAATTCCGACACTTCAACAGACCTATTCGGGCTATGCGGCCAAACTGATGCTTGAAGACGGAACCCTCTTTGAGGGAATTGGCTTTGGCTATCCGTCAGAGATAACGGGCGAAGTGGTTTTCAACACGGGCATGGTGGGCTACACAGAGACCCTGACCGACCCGTCGTACCGGGGGCAGATCCTCTGCATGACCTACCCACTCGTCGGCAACTATGGCGTCCCAAGCTTTGACGTCAAGGACGAATACGGGCTCCCCAAGTTCTTCGAGTCAGACAGGATACAGGTCAAAGCCCTCCTCATCCATGATTTATCCGACGTCGCAAGCCATTGGAGCTGCGTCCAAACACTTGACCAGTGGTTGTACGAGCAAAAGGTACCTGGCATCTATGGCATCGATACGCGAAAACTCACGAAAAAATTACGCGTACATGGCGTCATGATGGGCGCAGTAGTGGTATCAGACAAGGGGCCGGTAGAAGACACACGTATGAAGAGGCTCGTTTCCAGCGCCAAGTACGAGGGGCTCAATTTCATGCCGGAGGTCTCGACGCCAATTCCGCAGGAATACGGAGACAAAGACCGGCCTTGCGTGGTGCTCCTTGACACGGGCACGAAATACAGCATCATCCGCAACATAATCCGCACCGGCTACCGCGTGGTGCGCCTGCCGTGGGACTCGTCGTACGAGCAGGTCATGTCGTACAACCCAAAGGGCGTGGTGATAAGCAACGGGCCGGGCGACCCCAAGGTCTGCACGCACACGATAAAGACTGCTATGAAACTGATAAAGGCGTCGACTCCAACGCTCGGGATATGCCTTGGCAACCAGATCCTTGCGCTTGCCGGCGGCGCTGATACTTACAAACTCAAATTCGGACACAGGGGGCAGAACAAGCCCTGCGTGGACCTGCGCAATATGCAGTCGTATGTCACCAGCCAGAACCACGGCTATGGCGTCGACCCGGGGAGCCTGGACGGCACGGGCTTTAAGGTATGGTTTGCAAACGCCGACGACGACACCGTGGAAGGGCTTGAGCACGCAAGCAAGCCAGTCATCGCCGTGCAGTTCCACCCGGAAGCTTCACCGGGGCCCTACGACTGCATGTTTGTGTTTGACAGGTTCAAGCAGATAATCGATGCCGGCGGCAAAATCACCGACGGCGTCAGGGCAACAAAAGAAGAAGGAAAAAAGGAAAGGCCAAAAAAATCTTTGTCATCATTATCGCGTTCAGTCGCAAAAAAACAAGTCAAAAAGAAGAATGATGACAACAATGAAATGACGAGAAAAAAAAGAGAAACTAAAAATAAACAGGCGGGGAGAAAATTCGCCAAAAGATGAATCGATAAAAAAAGTCCTCGTGCTTGGAAGCGGGGCAATAAAGATCGGAGAGGCAGGCGAAAGCCAGTAAACAAGAGCCCACAAGGCCTGGCCGCAAATTTGACTACTCCGGTTCTCAATGTCTCAAGGCACTGGCAGAAGAAGGCATCAAGAGCGTACTCATAAACCCAAACATCGCTACTATCCAGACAGACACGCGCTTTGCAGACAAGGTGTATCCAGTTCCGATAAACACACAGTATGTAGAGCAGGTGATACAGGAGGAAAAGCCTGACTCTATCATGCTTGGGTTTGGAGGCCAAACCGCGCTCAACTGCGGTGTCGCGCTGCACGAGAAGGGCATACTTGAGAAGTATGGGATACGCGTGCTTGGCACGCAGATAAAGGGCATAGAAGTCACCGAAGATAGGCAGCAGTTCAAAGACGCGATGGTTAAAAGCGATGTCCCTGTGCTCAAGAGCTATGCCGTGAACTCTATCCCGGACGCACTCAACGCTGCAAAAGAACTGGAATATCCTGTAATAATCAGAGTCGCGTACACACTCGGGGGGCGCGGAGGCGGAGTAGCGTACAACGAGCTTGAACTCCAAGAAATCGCCCAGCGTGGCCTTAACCTCAGCATGGTTCACCAGGTGCTGATCGAAAAGTACGTGGGCCACTGGAAGCAGGTGGAGTACGAGGTCATGCGGGACTATCACGGGAACAGCGTCATCGTCTGTAACATGGAAAACGTGCTTGCAATGCGCGTGCACACCGGCGACAATATCGTCATCGCGCCGTCACAGACACTCAACAACTATGAATACCACATGCTGCGCTCGGCTGCCATCCGTGCTACGGCCTACTGCGGGATTGTCGGCGAGTGCAACATACAATTCGCCCTTGACCCGGAGTCGGAACAATACACTGCCATAGAGATAAACGCTAGGCTCTCAAGGTCGTCGGCGCTTGCGAGCAAGGCCACAGGCTACCCTCTCGCATACATGGCTGCCAAGATCGGCCTAGGGTATACTTTGCCTGAGCTGCTAAACAGGATAACCAAGGTGACTACCGCGTGCTTCGAGCCGTCACTTGACTATTGCGTGCTAAAGATGCCCAGGTGGGATTTCAGCAAGTTCGAGCTAGTCAAGCGCAAGCTCGGGAGCGCCATGAAGTCCGTCGGCGAGGTGATGGCAATCGGCCGCAACTTTGAGGAGGTGCTGCAAAAGGCCATCAGGATGTCTGCCACCGGCAAGGACGGACTAGTAGCAAACGGAAACGACGTACATGAAGAGGACATCGAGCGCATAGAACAATCTCTTTTGCATCCTAGCGACGAGATAATCTACAACGTCGTTCAGGCAATTAAGGCTGGGATGAGCATCGATCGCATATACCAGTTATCGGCCATCGACCCGTGGTTCCTCACAAAGATAAAGAACATCGTCGACATGGAGGACAGGCTGAAAAAAATAGGCAGCAACTTTGACGGCGAGACGGTCAAAAACGCCAAAAAGATCGGCTTTTCAGACAGGCAAATCGGCTGGTGCCTTGGCACCGACGAGATGCAGGTGCGCGCGATGCGCGAAAAGCTCGGGATAAAGCCCGCAGTCAAGCAGATAGACACGCTAGCCGCAGAATGGCCTGCCAAGACCAACTACCTCTATCTTACATACGGAGGCAGCGAGGATGACGTGGTAGTCAAAGAACCTAAAAAGAACAAAAATGATCCTACTACTGCCAATGCTGGCGGCAGCAGGATAGTAGTCCTCGGCGCCGGCCCCTACAGGATCGGGAGCAGCGTCGAGTTTGACTGGGGAACCGTCAACATGGTTTGGGGCCTCAAGGAAAACGGCGTCAAGGAGATATCAGTCATCAACTGCAACCCTGAAACGGTGTCGACGGACTATGACATCTGTGACA
>DASZTR010000073.1:0-6078 GCA_035547955.1 Nitrososphaera sp.
ATGTTGGATGAGCTCTAGCTTACCTGTCCATATCCTTTGTTGACGCCGATGACAAGGTCTCTTGCATGTGTCGTAATAGCGATCTCAGCCATATCTCTTCTGCTTGCCGCGCAGCCTGCCTTTGCCGACCCGCTAAAGAACGCCATGTACCGCCAGCGCTTGGGCAACTATAACTTTGAGGTTGCCACCGACCCGTCCAAACTCGTGGCCGGCCAGCCTGCAAAGGTTGAGATGCGGATTTCTGGAGTCAACGGCGACGACATAGTCGACGTGCCCGTAAAGTTCCGGCTAGTCAAGGACGGCGGCGCGCAAATTGAGAGTGCCGGCCCGATATTCATCCAGTACGGCCACTATGTATACGACCACACTTTTGCAGTGCCCGGCAAGTATGTGCTTTATGCCGACCTCACGGACAATGTCTACAGCGGCCAAACCCTGACTTTTGCGTTCATACTCGACGTGGCAGGCCCTTATGACCTTTACCTATTCATCATCGGGCCCGGGATTGGGGCCGCAGGAGCGGCGGTAGCCGGCACGATAGTGGTAATGCGCAAGAGAAGGAAAGTAAAATAGTAAAGGTAAGGGAATTTAGGAGAAGGGCAAGATCGACACGGAAGGGGAGGGGAGAAAAGAAGGTATTTTTCTTCTTCCCCGCCGTGTAATGAACAAGGCTGTGCGTATGTGTTGCCTTTTTGTAGTGGCTTAATTGCGCGCTACTGAACTTAACTATGCATTTCACGCATATTAGCACTTGTGGTTCATCCGGCAGATGTACTACCGCCCCAATGTTGTGGTTGCAGTGCTGTTGTCTTCCATATAGTTGCTCTTTGGTTGTTGCAAGCACCGCCACAAGAAACTGCCAACTAGACGTCATCCTCATTAATATAAATAGGATGACTGTGACAATCCACCTCGCGAGAGGGATTATCTCACCGCCATCAGAACAAAAACCAGGGTATGATGGACAGCCTTTGTTGCGTGAAAACACGGCAAGTAAAAATTACGAAAAAACTCCAGATAGTGGCTGTCGTAGTAACATAGCACTTAACCGATTCTCTCTGCCCCCTGACTCCGTTCATGGCTCTCGCAAATTCAGAGTCTGATCCGGTAACTAGCGTCGATGTGAGAATTTTTGCAGTTGTGGGCGCAAACGCGTCTACAAGCGACAAAGGATTGCTGGCCATTAGTAATGCCGCCTCTTTCCAGATCATAAATGCATCGCTATTACTGTTACTCTCTTCCCCCGAAACCATCCTGCCTCCAAAACTCCGCAGATTTCTCTGCTTCTCATAGGCGATCTTGCGGCACTTTCGGGCAAGAATGCAATAGAGTTCTGCCAAGTTGAGCACGCTCATGTATCCCTTTATCTTAGCCTCTGCTATCTGAGCAAGGAGCTTTGCCACGCACTCGGCGCTCTTTTCCTTCAATTAAAGGATCAGCATTACCTGCAAATCCCGGACAATACTGCTGCTGTTGTTATTGTTGTTCACTCTGGCACTCATACAGCACTCGGCGCTATCTTTCTCTATTCTTGCGGCCGTTTGCATTGTTTTTTTAACAAATTCCTCTGCTCCTTGTCGGTTGCGGCTTCCTAAACCCGCGCTTCTTCAACAAGCTCTAATGATGTCTTGGCTTCAAAGCGCGCATTTATCGAGCCTATCTAATATTCAGGATCTTGCATTGGTATCAACAAGACTCCTTCCTCAGTATTCACGACGAGCACCTTCTTTCAGATATGGTGTTTTTCCCGGTGCTTTTGGGATCGTCCCCTGCCCTTTTATGTAACTGTTATTACGGTTTCCCACTCTGTCATCTCGTAAGTAATGCTAAGTTTAAAGAAGTAATGCAAAAAATGTGTGTATTACTGGCATAGCCGGGAGGATATCTGCCGTCTGAAAAATCCAGGATGTTTGAGTTTGGAATGGGTTCAAAGAAATGATATTTCTAATATCTTCATCAACTGGAACGCAACAGCCAATAAGGAAGAGATAACAAAACCTGATTCGATGTGACCCCAATAGTTGAAATATGCAAAGCGCCAAAAACAGGCCGATGCCGTCCATGCGCCTGCTCACGTTCCTTCTCATAATCGTGCTCTTTTCTCTCTTTATTGCAGGCGGACCACTTTCCTTTGTACCTCCGGCGTATGCCCACTTTTTTGGTGCCACAAAAGAAGTGGACGGCTACAAAATAGTGTTCCAGCCGTATCCTTCGGCCCCGATAATCGGCACCAACTCGACCCTTAACTTTAGCGTGCTTGACAGCGACGGAAGCAACCTCTACAACGTTTACACATCGGTGGTGATTACAGATAAACATACAGGGCAGGCCGTATACCAGGTGCCCTACCGCCTGTACGAAATAAGCGACGTTACCACTCGCTACCGGTTTAACAACCCTGGAGACTATACCGTAACAGTACAGACCCGCATCCCCGGTGACGGCAAATATTCAACACGTCCGCTTGCTGCAACCTTTGACCTGTCGGCATTTCCGCCCGGCATTCCACTTGACGAGCTCTTGCTCTACTATGTGACGCCAGCATCTGCGGTGATAGCCGGCATCGCGGTTTATTTGCATTCCAAGAACAAAATCTGACCTATTATGCCATCATTTCGGCCGGTGTACAAAAATGTTAATTAAAGGATGACCTATTTTCTCATATTTATGGGTAGAAAAAGCACCGCCGCACTCCTGCTTGCTGCCGTGATGGTGATGGGAGGACTTGCCTATGCGTCGGCAGGGCAGCAGAGGGCGTTTGCGCACAACTTTACCGGCGACGAAAGCGCCGCGTTTCTTGCGAATGTCAACACAATAAAGATCCACCTTATGCTGGTAGGTGGAGATTATGTGAGCAATCCCGACCTTGCCAAGGAGCATGCCGAGCACGCAGCCGAGCACCTGAGCGCGTCAGACATCAAGGAAATATCTGAAAAGAACCAGAGGCTTGGAACAGACCTGCCGGCGGCACTGGAGAAGCTAAAGAACTCTGTTGATGGCAACAGCCCGAGGTCTGACATCGTCCAGCAGATCAAAGACATCAACGGGATGCTTGGCGAGACTGTGACAGCGAGGATCGACAGCAGCCAGTTGACCAACTCGACGGTGAACGCACTGACGTTTGCAAACCTGATAAACGAAGTCCTAGAGTCGTACCAGGGCGCCTATGGCGTAATGGAAGAAGATGGCGGCAGCATGAACATGAGCAACATGACAATGACTATGGCGGACAATGATTCTAGCAGCATGGCGATGGGAGGAGAAGGAGGCGCAGAAACGCATGACAAGATCGTTAGCATGCCTTCCTACCAGTCGGCGCAGTGGATCGCGCTAAAGGCGTCAAGCATGTTCTACCAGCTCAACCAGGAGGCACCGGCTGGCTCTGAAGCCTCGATGGCCAAACTGAGAGCCGGCCTTGACGAGCTAAAGAGCGCCATTTACAACAAGGCGTCACTTGACGCGGTGACTGTGATAGTGCACGGCAAGGTTCACCAGAACCTGATGGATGCATTCAGCCTGCCGATGGCAGGAGAAGAAATGTCTGCTACTTCTGACACTTCATCGGCAATGTCCGGCAATATGGACAACATGACCGGTGGCAGCACCGGCAACAACAGCAGTAGCAGTATGCAGGGGAACATGACGCAGTAGGGCAATAGCGAACTGTCTCTACGCACCCCATCTTTTCTTTTCTCTATTTCTCGTTTCTTTATCTCCTTCACCTTTGTTACGCAAATCTTTAATTTGCCATAATGCTTGTTGCCGTACGTGAAGCGCTACCATGCGCCCGTCCTCCTAGTCCTGCTGGCGATGCTGGTCTTCTCTATTTTTGGTTCTAATACCTCAATAGTCCTGAACGCGTACGCACAGGGCGTCGGCACTGACAGGTCACTTGCCGCGACAATTGGGGACAAGCAGGTGGCGGTTGAGGCGACCCTTTCTCCAAATGACATTGACGCCGTCAAAAACGTGCAGCCCACCATGCTGATAAGAACGCTCGATCCCAGCAACAACTCCACTTTCACCGGCATCGATTACCGCGTGGTAGTGACAAAGGACAGCAAGACGCTCCTTGACCAGGATTTCCAGTCGTCTGACGGGATAGTGTTTGCCAAGCTTATCCCTGACGCGGCAGCCCCGGTGGCGCAAGTGAATGGCAAGGCAAATAATTCCGACAAGGTGCAGGTCAGTATGGGCTCCCCGGTTGAAATAAAGAGCCGGATAATGTCAGAGGGCGGCCTGTACAAGATATCCGTCACTCTACAAAACTCTAGCACCGGCCTGCAAGTGGGCGGGCAAGGCCAGACGTTTGACCTGTACGTAAGCGTTTCTGGCACGCAGGACTTTACAGTCCAGACTGCAGAGGGGAGCCAAAAGATATCCGTCAAGACCTTTTATGCCAACGTTTCAAGCCTTGACTACGACAGGGCCGCAAATTCCATCTCCTTTTCGATGCCGTTTGACTGGAGTTCTTCCTATGTCTTGCAGGTGCCAGTAGTGCACCTTGAGCTAGAGTTCCCAAAAGCTTTGAAGGAGATGCAAGTAAACGGCTACCACGGCTTTGCCAATGGCAAGGAGCTCCCTGCGGACGCCGTGCTTATCGACGACTATTCTTCTGAAGACCTGCGCCTGGTACACTTTGTGATCAACAACGACCGGCTCACCCACCTCCCCACTTCTGGCAGCAGCGGTGCCAACGGCACGATAGATTTTGTGCTGAAAACGTCTGAAAAACCCAAGTTCCCGCTTGACCTGCTATCTACGTCGCAGAAATACCTCTGGCAGTTAGCATGGGGCCCGGAGGTGATAGTGTCGGGCGAACCGATCGCGTTTGTCATGAACATCCAGAATAACCAGGCGACAAGCGGCACCAGCACCCTAGTCGACAACGCGTCTTTTGACTTTGTCATATCCAAGGACGGACATGAGGTCTACCGACAGCACCTGACGTCCGGCCTCGGCACGTTCTCTAACTATTACACGTTCCCCTCTGCAGGCAGCTATAGTGTGGCGGCGCAAAAGATAAACGGCGAAGAAAACGAGTCTGCCAAAATAGACGTGGTGGTGCTGCAGGGCAACAACACGTCGGCGTCGTCGTCCCAATCGCAACAGCAACCGCAACAGCAGCCAGCCAAGCCGTCTGGGTGCCTCATCGCGACGGCGGCGTTTGGCTCTGAACTGACTCCGCAGGTGCAATTCCTCCGGGGATTCAGGGACGACTATGTGGTAAAATCGATGTCCGGCTCTGCATTCATGGACGCTTTCAACACAGTCTACTATTCATTCAGCCCGCAGGTAGCTGATTACGAGCGGCAGCAGCCATGGCTGCAGGCTACGGTCAAGGCCGCAGTGTACCCGCTGTTTGGCATACTGATGGCGTCAGAGCAGGCGTTCTCAAGCTCAGGAGGCGGGGAGGGCGGCACTATCCTTGCCGGAGTTGTGGCGAGCACGCTCATTGGCGCCGTCTATGTCTCGCCGTTGGCGGCTGGCGGGATAGTAGCGGCCAGGAAGAAAGTCAGCATCAAGCTTGTTGAAATCGCCGCAATGTCCGCAGCCGGTGCCCTTGTGGCAACGCTTGTCGCTCTGGCTGCCAGCTCTTCGCCTGCGCTGTCGGTAACCACGGCGGCGTTCGTAGTGGCCCTTGCCGCCACGGCGGCCCTTGCGGTGGTCCACCTTGTGCAGCAAAAAATGATAGCAACAAAAAAGTAGTCTGCTATTAGGTGACGATGCTTCCGAGGCGGTTCTTTTTCCTTGCCACCTTGACCTCGCGGGCGATTCGCCTGCCCATGCTCATTGGCTCGTCGTAGAGCAGGCCAGAGTACGGCGAGCCGTCCACGTACAGGTTCGTCCCTGCCACTATCCTTGCGGAAAACTCAAACGTGGTGAACTTGCCCTCGCTGTCGTACACGCCTTCCAAGCAGAATGGTCCTAGCATCCCCGGCTTGACCAGCCGCTCTGCCGCCTTGCAAAAGCCCTCGCCCATCTTGTAGACTTCGTCAAGCAGAGACTCGCGCAGGACGAGCGGTATGTTGCCCACCACCGTGTACGATGGTTCGCCGCCTGCACCTAGCTGCTGCC
>DASZTR010000074.1:0-5231 GCA_035547955.1 Nitrososphaera sp.
GCAAGCTGGCGCCGACTGCATATTGCTAATAAAGGCGGTGTTTGACCGCGACTTGGTGGAATCTGGCATTGAAAAGATGCATGAGCATGCGCTCAAAAGGGGGCTCAACGTGCTCGTCGAGGCGCACAGTGAGGGCGAATACGCGGAGTGCCTTTCTGCAAATTACGAGCTTGTCGGCATCAATAACCGCAACCTGACAGACATGAAGATAGACATCGCAAACACCGAGCGCCTCGTCAAGAAGCTAGGCAAGGGCAAGAGCACGATAGTAAGCGAAAGTGGCATTACCAAGCCAGCGGACATACAGTACCTGCGTGGAACAGGGGCGGACGCGTTTTTGGTTGGCACCAGCATCATGGAAACTGACGACATTGGCGGCAAGGTGCGCGAGCTCTATAATGCCCTATGAATTGAATGTTATAATAACCCGTCACCATACTGCATATCCATACGTAGATAAAGATGCTTGGTAACTATCCGGTTGGTGGCAAGTTCGGCAGGTACGGCGGCAAGTTCATACCTGAGACGCTAGAGCCGGCTGTACAGGAGCTGGAATCAGCGTATGAAAAATATCGGAACGATCCGGACTTTCAGAAGGAGTTGCATTACTACCTCACCCAGTACGCAGGGAGACCGACTCCTCTGTATTTTGCAAAGAACCTGACCGAATACGCCGGTGGGGCCAAGATACTGCTAAAGCGCGAGGATCTGCTTCATGGTGGGGCGCACAAGACCAACAACACACTGGGACAAGGCCTGCTGGCCAAGAGGATGGGCAAAAAGAGGATAATCGCGGAAACAGGAGCCGGCCAACACGGTGTCGGGACTGCCCTAGCGTGTGCGATGCTTGGACTTTCTGCAGAAGTGTACATGGGCGCAAAGGACGTCGAGCGGCAGAAACTCAACGTGTTCCGTATGCAAATCTTGGGGGCAAAGGTTCATCCAGTAGATTCGGGCACCAAGACGCTGAAGGACGCCATCAACGAGGCGATACGCGACTGGATCTCAAACGTCAACTCGACTTATTACCTCATAGGGACCGTAATGGGGCCGCATCCCTACCCGATGATGGTAAGGGATTTTCAGAGCGTGATTGGCAAGGAAGTAAAAGACGAGATGCAGAGGAAATACGGGAGGCTTCCAAGTGCAATCGTGGCCTGCGTCGGCGGAGGCAGCAACGCAATGGGCACTTTTTACCCGTTTGTCGACGACCCTTCTGTAAGACTGATAGGGGTTGAGGCAGCAGGGGAGGGAATCAAATCAGGTAAGCACGCCGCGACCCTGACGGCGGGTACCGCTGGAGTGCTCCACGGCATGTTCACATACGTCCTGCAGGACAAAGACGGCCAGATAATGGATACTCATAGTATCTCCGCCGGCCTTGACTACCCTGGCGTCGGGCCGGAGCATTCTATGCTCAAGGACTTAAACCGTGCCGAGTACGTCCCATGTACGGACGACGAGGCGATAGGGGCTTTTCAGATGCTTTCAAGGCTAGAGGGCATTATCCCAGCGCTGGAATCATCGCACGCTATTTCACATGCGATAAAGATGGCAAAGGAGATGGACAAGGACGAGGTCATCGTGGTCACGTTGTCTGGTAGGGGAGACAAGGACATGACCGTCGTCCAGGACTATCTCATTTCAAACAGAGGCCGCAAACACCATGCTGCAACAAGAAGAAAGAAACAATAGACTGAGTGCAAGTTTCGCAAAACTTGCAGAGCGTAAGGAGCGCGCCCTTGTCTGCTACGTGGTAGCAGGTTATCCTGACGTAAAGGCTACTTTGGAAATCATTGAAGCGCTTGTCGCAGGGGGCGCCGACATCATCGAGATCGGCATACCGTTTTCAGACCCAATAGCAGACGGACCCACAATCCAGCGCGCTTCACAGGCCGCGCTTGAGGGTGGCGCCACGCCCGCCAAGGCCCTGAAGATTGCAAGGCAGGCGAGAAAAAAACACCCAGACCTCCCGCTCTTGGTGATGACCTACTCGAACATTTTTGTAAAACCCGGGTGGGATGACTTTATTTTAAGATGCAAAGACGCAGGCATTGACGGCTTTATCCTGCCAGATATGCCTGTTGAAGAGGCATCCGACTATTTGCCAAAAGCTGCGCAGCACGGCATGGCGACAGTGTTCCTTGCATCGCCAAATACTCCAGAGGAGAGGCTGGAAAAGATCGCACATAATTCGTCAGGATTCATGTACCTAGTTTCAGTCTATGGCATCACAGGCGCAAGAAACAAGTTTGAGAGTTATACGAAAGACGCGGTGCAACGCGCAAAAAAGGCTTCAGGCGGAAGGATACCCGTCGGCGTAGGCTTTGGCATAAGCAAGCCAGAGCACGCCCGCTTTATGATAGACGCAGGCGCGGACGCGATAATTGTTGGGAGCGCCATTGTCAATATGATTGCAAGTGGCAAAAACAGAAAAGCGATGCTAAAAGAGCTCAGAGCGTTTTCTGCATCGCTTAAAAAAGCGTGCATCCCTAGTAAGGCATAACTAGACCTGAATTGTCACTTGCAAACAAGATGTTGTTCAGCGTGACCTGAAAGCGCCTGCCGTTGTGTTCCACAATGACTTCGATATCGTCAAGCGATTCTGAGGTATCGTCACCCTCCAACCTCTTTATTGCAACGTGGATGGCCTCGTGTGATATGAGCGTGTCCATGAAAGGCTCGATGTGTGAAAAACTGCTCTGGCCTGACTTTGCGTCTCGCGCTGACTGGATGACTAGCATAGTCTGGCCGCTGTAGGTGAAGTATCCAGGCGAGCCATCGATGGCACAAGCAAGAGCGAAATCACTTATAGCCATATCTCTGAATACGCAGGCTTTTTTGTGGAATCTGGCTTAATCCTTTTCGCTGTAGAGCAGACGCAACTCATCAAGACTGAGCTTTGAGCCTGATTCAAGTTTCTTCTTGGCAGTCTCTTTTACTTTGAACAGCGCGTCGCTTGGCAGGTTGTAGCCGTACTCCTCGCGCTGGCGCTTTCTCATGGCGGACATTTCGTCCAGACGTGCGTTTATCGCGTCAAAGCGCCTGACGGTTTCCTCGTATTCTGCAAGGCGCAGTTCGCGCTCTGCTGCCAACCTGCGCTTTGAATCATACAGCTTGTCCATTTCCAAGTTGATTTCCGCCGCCTTGGAATTCAAAATATTGCGCTCATCATTGAGCGCATTTATCGCATTGCCGATGTCTGTCGACTGCTGTACGAGCAGGGCGTACTGTTCTTTTATCGTGTTAACGGCCTTTATCGCCTCCATCTTCATCGAGGCGTCCTTTATCCGTGAGAGTATCTCGCCTTTTTCGCGCTCGCCCTTGTACTGCTTGGCGTCAATCAGCGCTTGGTTTGACGCAACGGCGGCTTGCAGCTCTTCTTCCTTTTCTTCAGGGAGTCTTGCCTCCATCATGCTCAAAAAGTTCTTGGACTGCGATATTTTTTCGCTTACAGACAGCAGGTCAGAATTGTGCTTGTTCACTTCTGCTTTTACCTGCTTCAGCCTCTCTGTGGCAGAATCGAGCGCGGTCTTATGGGCTCTGATGGCCGTGACTATAGAGTGAAACTTGTTCCTGTCAATGTCTACAAGCCTCTCCGTGACGCCTTTTAGCTCACCGGCGACCTTACGCTTTAGCGTGACGAGGTCTTCCCACCCAAGCGACTCTAGCGCCTTATCTTCTACTTCCAAGACACTCACTCAAGATACGTGCAAAATTGGTATAAAAATATAGTCTCCATGCCGACAAGTCACTACTCCATTTCCAAAAGATTTGCTGCAATGGTGGAAAACGAAGAGGGCCACACCGGATTGCTAAAGTCTTGTGGTCCTGAAAAGCGAAACGAGATTCACACAACATACTTTTCTCAAGAGGCGATGATGATTATGCACCTAGACACAAGTATAGCAAGGCAATCCAAGGTCAGAAATGTGCTATGAAAACCGTCAGCTTGACAGAAGCTAAAGTGCGAAAAACAGACAAAAGTGCCGAAAGATCCTTCTTGACGTATGCCGAATTCAAGACATAGCGGAGCAGTAAGGGTTAGCGGATTCCACCACAAGATGCGGCGGGACAAGCTTTTCGAGGCATTTTTGGCCAAAAGTGGCCTATTTTTTCTCAGGGGTTGAAGATTTTTTTGTTTGGTGGCCACGTTTTGAACATCTTTGCACTAATTTTAGGCAGGTACGGCCGAAAATCGGCCATTTTGGAGCTATTCTTATATCTAAGCATGCTCGACGTGCTACGTTGGCAACACAAGCATATTGTGTAAAATGTAAAGCAAAGAGGGACATGAAGGGAGAAAAACAGGTAACCATGAAGAATGGACGCGGTGCGCTTTCAGGGACATGCTCGGTTTGTGGGACCAAGATGTTCAAGATCGGCGGAGGCAGTGCTGGCGGAGTCAAGGTCAAGGCTAAAGCGCCAGCCAAGAAAGCTGCCAAGAAGAAAGCCGCGGGAAAGAAGAAAAAGTAGCACTAACCGTCCGGGTCTCCCGGACATTTTTTCACCTTTTAGAAACCCTGCAAAACCACTACGCTCCACTAATACCTCTCCCCCTCCTACAAGTGCATCTGATATTATATACTCCACGAGTAGTGTAACAATCAGAAAATGACCGAAACTTCCAAAAATGTTGTGGAGTTAGAAATAGAAGACATTGAAGGTGTCGGGCCGACTACTGCCCGCAAGATGAGAGAGGCGGGCATCAGCTCAGTCATGGAACTGGCTACTGCCGTCGCAGATGAGCTTGCGACAGACCTTGGCGGCTCCAAAGAGACTGCTACCAATTTTATCATGGCTGCACAGAAACTCCTCCGCGAGAGTGGTGTGCTTGACAACGAGTTTACTACTGCCGACATAGAGCTTGAAAAGAGAAAGTCCCTTTTGCGCTGCTCTACGGGAGCGAGGGCGCTTGATGAACTCTTGCTCGGAGGCATAGAGACGCAGGCGATAACCGAGTTCTATGGCGAGTTTGGCTCTGGCAAGTCTCAGATATGTCACACCCTGTGCGTTACAGCACAACAGCCGCCTTCAGACGGCGGTCTTGGCGGCGGCGTGATACTTATCGATACAGAGGGCACGTTCAGGCCAGAGAGGGTCGACCAGATAGCGAGAGCAAGGAGCCTCGATGCAAGCGAAGTGTTAAAGCGCATAGCAATATGCAAGGCGTACAATTCTAGCCACCTAGAGCTGATCGTCAAGTCGATGGGCAAGTACATTGACGACTT
>DASZTR010000075.1:0-20320 GCA_035547955.1 Nitrososphaera sp.
TGAAATAGGTGTCCCAGTCTGGCCTTTGCATCAGGCTGCTAGTTGGCAGGATTGCTATAAAAGCTGTTGCGCGGTCATTGTTGCCGTCGTTGTTGCTTGCGCTTTTCCTTTTTTGTTGTTGTTGTCGTCGACGACGACGACGTCGCCCTCTTTGGCAGCCTTGATATTATTGCGTCACACACCTGCGCGAGGTCCATAGCCCTTGCCATGTCTCCCTTTTTTGCGCCCCGCAATTCAAGCGTGCTATCGAGCAACCTATGCGAGTTTACGTTGCGCAACCTGTTAAACTCGTTTAACACGTCGTAATCTTCGTTAGAAAGGTGGCGGCCTAAATGCAGCGCGTCAATGATGTGCTTGAACTTGTAGTGCACTTGCATGCCTCCATGCCGATAAAAGTTGTTGAGCTTCTGCTCAAGATATTCGTGCGCCAAGAGTATCGCTTCAAGCTGCAAGCCTTGGCCAAAAACCTGGCGGCAATGCGCTAAAACTTCATCTATCAGAATCCTGTGTCCCTCGTCTGCGTCCTGGTACGGTGGCATGTATGTATATATCCACGAGCCGATGCCTGCTCCTTGCCTTATAACGCTACCGAGACGATTTCCTTTTCAGGCATAGGCGCATCTCGTCATAGAGCACTTGGAGCCCACCAGCCGTGCGATAAAGGCCACGTAGGCAAGGGCGGCTATTTCATAGAGTTCCATTTTTTTATCCTACTCTTTCCTTGTCCTACTTGACCCTTGTTGCTGTCGCATGTATGACAGGTGCTGTAGCGCGCTTTGCCATCGTCCAAGCAACTTGCATTGCTGCAAGCGTCACGATAAAGCCCGCCGCCACATATCCTATTGCTTCGATCATTTCGATCACGACGCATACTAGGGAAAGAACAGAGATTAACGATGCTCATAGTGCAGGCATAAGGTTCAGCGGAGCATTTTAGCAATCAGAATTGCGTTGGATAAAATCAATTGCATGAACCGTATAAGCGGCGCTTTTGAGTAGTACCTACCGTTTATGATAGCGCAAAAGGGCGTATTATCAATGGTAAAATCGCATCCCCCGCAACTACCAGCGACGACTCACATGAACATGGGAAGTGGTCAGTAACGGCATTTCCACCAAGTCCCATTTCCCATGTTCTTTTTTGGCATAAATTACAAACTATGTAGGGAGAGGGGTGGGAGTATGATTGTTACCATTAGAGCACCAAGGCTATTACCAAAGTCTCCGCGAATAACAAAGCAGCTAAGCAAAGCGGCATCCTCTGAAATTGACTAGGCACTGCGCTTTTCATCAGGTGGACGAATTTTTCTGAAGTTGAAATACAATGCAATATCGTATGCTATCTTTAGGGTGCCGCCCAGCAGGAAGGGCGCTGACAGCGCAGGCAGTGCGTGTAGGATGTACCCAGTCAGTGACGGTGAAACGGCCTGGGAGACACCCCTAGAGATGTTGGTAAACCCGGATGCGGCTGTCCTTTCCTCTTCATCAACCACCGCCACTAAGTACGATTGCCTTGTAGGAACGTCCATCTGCGACAAGGACATCCTTGCAAGATAGAATCCAATCGCTAGAGGCAGCGTCGGCGCAAACCCTACCAGTATTAACAAGACGTTTGACGGTATGTGCGTAAAGACCATCGTATTGACAAGGCCGATCCTGTTCGCTATCTTAGCAGCGGCAAGAAAAGAAAATGCAGTGAGCACTCCCGCGACAGAGAATATGTACGAAAGCGTCGCCAGCTCGACTCCAAATTTGGAGAAGAACCAGAACGACATGACGCTCTGGATGACAAAGCCTCCTGCAAAAGAATCTACCGCAAACAACCCAGATAGCTTGCCAACTAGCTTCCTTGAAGATTGGGACAGACTAGCCTGCGGTCCTTTTCTCATTGTCTTTGAAGAGGTTTCTCCTCCGCTTGGCAATTCTATTTTCTTTGATAGCGACAGGTAGATTGCCATCACGGCAATCCCAAAGAGGCTGTACAACAGAAAGAGGGGCTTTATCGATTCAACCTCGTTCAGGCCATACTGTTGCTGAAAAACGGATGGCAGGCCCGAAAGTAGGATCCCTGCCGACATTGCAAATGTGCCGGCCATGTTGTAGAGTGCAAATGCCGTAGTCCTCTTCTTGGCGTCGTTTACAGCCTGGGGCAAAAGCGCCTGCTCTATCGAGAGGAACGCGCCTGTTTCTGAACCAGTTACGTTAATCGTGCCTGCTAGCGCTGCCGCTACCAGCGCTACATAGTTATCGGTTACTAGGAATACGAAACCGGCTATCGACATCAGCACGGCATAGAGGACTAGGGTCTTGCGCCTGCCTATCCTGTCAGCGTAGAAACTTGCTACTAGGGTAAATATGACGCTGTGGACCAGTGTGGTGGCAAGGACAAGTCCTATCAGGATATCGTCAAGCCCAAGCAGCTTCAGGTATATGGCAAGGACAATCGAAAGAAAGCCATAGGCGAACGTCCTCATCATCCTGGCTACAAGCACGAGTTTGCCATCTTTGGAGAGCCAGTCGAGCAACAAAGAATTCACTTAGGTCTTCTTGGATTGTCTGAGTATGACTTTAGCGGGGAAAAAGCAAACAGCGCAGTACTATTCCTATAGACGAGAATTTTGTTTATCTCGCAGGTCTGTACGGTGGCATCAGACGAACATCTCCTTCTAAGACAACTAGTAGTCTGTTCCATCAGATATAGATAAGAAGAGTGACCCTTTGCTATTTGAATTATCGTCGCTCTTGGTACAATTCAACAATCCTGCATATATCCTACTTTCAGCTGAGCGCCTTGACAACTCTTTCTGCGGCTTTTTGATATGAATTAACAGGATGTAGAGGATATATCCGAACGGCTCAGAGCTAGAAAGCCATCATCATTACCGTTCAGCAGTAACAGTGCGGTTACTTTCAACAAGCTTACTGATAAACGTTAAGAACCATGTGAAATAAGGTATAAACTGCTTTTGAAAAACGGACAGGTTGCCAGGGCGCTTCGCGACATCGGCTTTCTGACAGAAGCAGAGGACGAGGACAACGCCCAGTTCAAGTCGCGCGCCTACTACAGGGCGGCAGACAGCATTGATGCACTTGAGCAGGATGTCTCTGGCGTCTATGAAAAAGGAGGCACCGACGCGCTGCTAGAGATTCCAGGCATCGGAAAAGCTATAGCGGCAAAGGTTGAAGAGTACCTGAAGAGTGGCAGGATAAAGCACCTCGATGAGTTGAAAGCAAAGATTCCAATAGACATCGGCCAGCTGAGCTCAATAGAGGGCATCGGACCAAAGACGCTCAGGGCCATCTACCAGAAGCTCGGAGTAACCGACATGGCAGGGCTTGAAAACGCCGCACGGGAAGGCAGGCTCAAGACCGTACCGGGCATCACGGCAAGAAAAGAGCAAGACATTTTGAAGAAGATCGAGTTTGCAAAAAAGAGCGGCGGAAGGAGGATAATAGGAGAAGTGTGGCCACTTGCAAAGAAGATAGAAGCGCGCCTGAAAGGGCTGGAAGGGACAAGAGTCCTGCACGCTGCGCTTGCAGGTTCGGCGCGCAGAATGAAAGAGACGATAGGCGACCTAGACTACATCGTGTGCGCGTCAGAGCCCGAAAAGGTCATGGATTTTTTTGTAAAAATGCCCGAGGTCGAGCAGGTGAAGAGCAGGGGGCCGGCCAAGGTGTTTGTGAGGCTTGCGGACGGGATCGACTGCGACCTACTAGCAGTCCCCAAGGAAAGCTGGGGTTCGGCTCTTTTGTATTTCACAGGGAGCAAGGAGCACAACGTGGAGCTCAGAAGGATAGCGATTGCTAGGGGCCTGCGCCTCAATGAGTGGGGCGTTTTTGCCGCAGGAGAGAATAATATTAACAACAACAATAGCGAACAGAGACAGGTCGCCGGCGCAAGCGAAGAGGACGTGTACAAGGCGCTCGGGCTAGCATGGATAGCGCCTGAGATGAGGGAGAATGCCGGCGAAATAAAGCTTGCAGCAAAGGACAGGCTGCCGAACCTGGTAGAATACGGTAGCCTCAAGGGCGACCTGCAGGTGCACAGCGACAACAGCGATGGCACTGCGACCATAGAGGAGATGGCCCTTGCAGCAAAAGAGTTTGGCCTTGATTATATCGCCATCACAGACCACACGAAAAGCCTTGCTATGGCCGGTGGGATGGACGAGCAAGAGCTTTTGGACCAGGCGCACAAAATTGCAGAGCTAAACGACAGGCTGAATGGAATCAGAGTGCTTGCGTCTGCAGAGGTCAACATCGGCAAGGACGGCACGCTTGACATCGCAAACAATGTCCTTGACAGACTGGATGTCGTAGGTGCCGCCATACACTCCCACTTTGGGCTGCCGGTCGAGGAGCAGACGGCACGCCTTGTAGGTGCTGCAGAGAACCCAAGCATCGACATCATCTTCCACCCGACGGGCAGGCTCATCAACAGGAGGCAGGGGTATACCGTCGACATTGACAGGCTGACTGACGTCGCAAGGGACACGGGCACCGCGCTAGAGATAGACGCCCACTACAACCGCCTTGACCTCAAGGACGAGTACGCCAGGATGGCCGTCAGAAAAGGGGTAAAACTGACGATAGACTCTGACGCGCACCATCCCGTGCACTATGCTTATCTGCAGTTTGGGATAGGGCAGGCCCGGCGTGGGTGGGCTACGGCCAAGGACATCCTCAACACCATGCCAGCGGACGGCCTGCTCAAGGCGCTCAAGTAAACGATATATCCCGAATTCATGTACGATAGGCCGTGCGCTCGGCGCTGGAAAAGGACGACAGGCGGACAAGAAAGATATTTCTAGCAGTCTTTTACGTCTGCGCCACGGCAATGGCGCTGATAACGTTCTATGCCATGTACGTCAGCCTCAACGAGTACGAGAGGACGGGCAAGGTCGTAATTGGAAAGGTGCTAGTCGATACAGAGTGGCCGGTGCCGGGAGTAGCCAAGTTGGTGACGTACCTAATGATAGTGTCCGTGGTGGCATGGTACTGCGTGGTGAGGCTCGGAGGCGACAAGGTGAGCACCATACCCAAGTGGCTCAAGTCGATACTGCAGCTCATAGTCCTCATAATAGCGGTTGTCGCGCTGTACGAATTCATATACAACTTTATCATCTGGAACTCGCTCATTACCGCAGATGCGATAAAGGGCGTGCTGGACTTTGACAACAAGGCGGTCCAATATCCCAACCCAGAGACGCCCTGGAACCTGGTATTTGCGACAAAGATGTCCCTTGCGGCGTTTCTGATTGCGGCCCACGGTTTTTACACCATGTCAAAGCCGGACAAGAAGCACGACCAACTCTTACAGTAGCCACTCTTTTAGCCGGCTCCTCTCAAAGTCGTGCTTTTTTTCATAGTTTTGAGCAGACGGCGGCTCCAGCTTCACGGCGGGGCCGCCTTTATGGTAAAAGTCCACCTCGACAAAGCCTGCCATGCCGTTGCCCGCCTCCATGAAGCAGAAACCCCGGCCGTCGTATTCTGCTTTTTTTGTTGATAAGGATAATGTCGGATTGCTTTCTCCTTCTTTTTCTTTTGTTATCTCGTCGATAATCTCTTGCGCCACGACCTTGGCCTGCCCCTCGGCAAAGATTCCTGCTTTTGGGACGGTGACCGACCCGGATTTTACCTCTGCTACGTCGCCTATTGCAAACACGTCTGGGTGAACAGTGCGCAGCGTGAGCCCATCTACTGGCACCCACTCACCTGTAGACACGGGCACAAGGCCGGAGCTCCTGACAACTTCTGGCGACCGGTGCGGTGGAATACCCACGAGTACATCATATGCCGCCTTTTCACCGCTCTCAAACTCGATCTCGCCGTCTCTCACCACCTTAGGCTTGCAGTTTGGATGGAAGCGAATGCCATAGCGGGGTGACGATATCATATCTACTATTTCCTTGCTCACCTGCGGACCCACTGGCGGAAGAGCTATTGGCGAGGGCACATACATGTCCACCTGCACGTTTTTGCGCGTGCCATTTTTTTCAAGCACGTCGTTTATTATCATCGCAGCCTCGTACGGCGCCGGCGGGCACTTGTAGGGCATGCCCATCACGGACACCGCGACCCTGCCCTGTTTTAGCGCAAGCAGTTTTTCGCGCAGCAGCTGCACCTGCTCCGCGTCGTACAGGTTGTACCCCCTGCCGACAAAGCCTTCTATCTTTTCAGGCTCAAGCTCGCTCCCAAGCGCGACTACCAGGTAATCGTAATCAATCCAGCCGTGCTCTTTTACCCGCACCTTCTTTGCAGGCACGTCAATTCTGGTCGCTTCGTCGTTGAGGTACTCTATTCCCCGTGCGTTCAGACCGGCAAGCGGCGTCTGCGGCTCGTCTGGCCTCCTGCTTCCGGCAAGTATCCACAGGTTGACAAGTCCCATCACAAAGGATTTTTTCCTGTCGATTACAACAACGCGGTGGTTTTGAGAAAGCCCGCCCTTGCGCAGCGCATTTGCACACGCAAGGCCGCCAAAGCCGGCGCCGAGGATGATCACGTTCATTATCCGCCTGTCGCTCATAACGCGGTAAACCGGGTACGCTCGGTAAAAAAACCTTTTAGCATAGCATGTGCGCATAACTAGGGCGCGCAGGATCAGGTACGCAAATGCAGTTATGCG
Organism: Nitrososphaera sp.; assembly: GCA_035547955.1. Classification (GTDB taxonomy): domain Archaea; phylum Thermoproteota; class Nitrososphaeria; order Nitrososphaerales; family Nitrososphaeraceae; genus Nitrososphaera. The sequence continues at coordinate 6,626 of DASZTR010000075.1, forward strand.
CACAAGGAAAGAGATGGTAGAAAAGTGCAGCAAAAGCGAGGAGAGAATGATAATGATTGGTATGGCGTCACAGCCAACCAATTTTTTACGTACGACGATGCAGCCTTAGAAAAAATGCAATGCCGTTTTTCCAACTATGACGACCTTTTGCGGTACGTCAAGTGCTATGGCATGCACAGGCACTTTGAATATGATAACGAGGATGGCGATAATGCTATGCCTAGCGTTCCTGCGAAGTCGGCCTCAACATTACCTCGTTCACGTTGACGTAATGGGGCGAATCGACGGCAAACAGGACGGCATTTGCTATATCTTGCGCTTTTAGCGACTCCATCTGCTTTGTAGATTCGACGAATTTTGCCAGCGACACGTCAGTGATGCTGTTGTTGAGCTCCGTGTCGACTACGCCCGGCTCGATGCAGGTCACGCGTATGTTGAAGCGCTGGCTGAACTCCTGGCGCAGGCCCTCGCTGAACGCCGTGACAGCGTGCTTGGTCGCACAATAGACGCTCCCTGCCGGGAAGACCACCCTTCCGGCTATGGAAGACATGTTGACGATGTGGCCGGATTTCTTGGCCATCATATGTGGTATGACGGCTGCGGTGCAGTAGATGACGCCCTTCAAGTTGACGTCTATCATGCTGTCCCATTCATCGACCTTCATGTTCTTGAAGAACGAGAGCGGCATCAAGCCGGCGTTGTTGACGAGTATGTCGACCGAACCCCATTTTTTGACCACACTATCAACAAACGAGTCGCACTCGGCCTTTTTCGTGACGTCAAGCTTTTGCACGAATGCTTCGCCGCCAGCGGTAACCTTTTCCATCTCGGCTTTCAGGGTGTCGAGCTTGTCAATGCGCCTTGCACCTCCGGCGACCTTTGCACCGGCCTTTGCCAGTGCAAGGGCCGTCGCTCGCCCGATGCCGCTGCTTGCGCCCGTAACTATCGCAACCTTGCCCTTTAACATAGCAATATTGGCAACCATGATCGATTGTATACGATATGCAAGATGTCGCAATATAATATGTGTTAGCTCGGAGATACTGTACGCCCCGCAAGCAATAATCCTCGAAGCGACTAGGTCTTTGGTAATTTGTTATCTATAAATCATCCAATTCTTGCTTGTTTTATCTCTATCTCATACATAATTTAGTTACTGCTGTTGATAAATATACGGTTTGTATAACACTGCCCTGCATGAATATGAAACGAACTCCTGTGATTGTGGGGCTAATGGCAATCGCAGCAGCCATTATTTTAGGTGCTGTTGCAGCTCTTCCCCATCAGAATGTGCAAGCGCAAGAAGACCAAGGCGCAACAACTATCGTGATGCAAAAGACGGCCGAGTCCGCGCCCGACCCATTGCCAGGGCATTCTATGCATCAAGCAGTCATTGCTCTACCGCCAAGAGACGACGGCGGAGTGTACGACGGCGACGTTACATGGACCGCTTCAAAGAACGTCGAGATCGTGGTTCTGCATCCATACAACGATACGGGCGTTGACGACGAGCATGGCCAGCCCCTGAACGCACCGTTTGGAGACGGCAAGGTGGCAATCTCCCTCTACAAGCTGAGCAGTGGTACTCCGGCACCAGGCGGATCAACGCACTTTACAGGATCGGCACTTGCCTTCCACACGCTTAGCGGCGAAAAGTTCACCGTAACGTACTCTGTCAAGGCCACTGTCAACCAGACAACAGGGTAAGCAAAGATAAAGAAGAGCAGAGGCCCACACGACCTTCTCTTTTTTTATTTTTTTGACAACTGGCTGTAGCAGATTGACTAAAAATATGCGCGTGTGTGTTAAGTAGCCATCACAGAGCTAGATCCTAGTGTTCTCGTTTTTTGCTGTCCTTCATCTTCTTCTCGTTCCTGCTCTCCCAAGATCTCACCCGACGACGTAGCTATCCTGCCAATGAACCCCATTACTCCACCAAAGACTATGCGCGAGGCAAGCGCGCCGGCAAGGATTGTGGTCGAAAGCGCGACCAGCCTTTCGGCAAGCGAAAACACAGGCGCCTGTGGCCCCTACACCACTATGCGCTCCAGCATCGGCTGCATTAGGCCAAAGTGCAGCGTGACAAATAACACTGCCCACACCGCCACGCCGATCATGGCTCCAATCTCAAGGCCTTTGGGGATAGACTTTATGTACAGCTTTTTCACAGAGTTGGAGATTGTCATATAGAGATCACGCCTACCACCGTGGCAGTCACACCTTGTGCATAAAAAAGCCAAAGAAAATATCTGCGGAAGGGCCCTGCCCAAATGCCAGGCCTGTCATCCTGTAAAAGGTGCCTGGCAGAGTCACCAAAGTCTCGCGTCTATCGAAAGGATCAGCCCAAATATTTCCCACGCAGCGGCCTGGTCGGCAGCTACGTCGGCCTTGGCAGAGTCGACGAGGGTGGCAGGATTGGCCCTTATCGATTGCATGCGATCTATACGTGTTTCAAATATTTTAGCATGGCTGCTCATTTATTTGTGAGATATTGCATATAAGTTGCATACAATAACGTTTTATTAAAAAATGAGGAAAAACAATGCAGAAATCATATCAGGTGCGCTTTTGCTCCTCTTCCTCTGTGGGGTGGATCTTTTGCTTCCTTGCCATGAAGAGGAGCAGGCCACCAAACATCGCAAGCAGGACGGCAATCCCCTGTCCTCCCCCAAGGGGAATGAACGCGATGTAGGCAAAAGAGAATGCAAAGCACACAGCCGCCTGCATAAGATACACATACAGTTGGCGCAGGCCAGTCTTTTTGGCGACTATACCAATCGCAAAGAACGCGGCAGTCGGGTAGACGGTGTACAGCACAAAGTCGACAATGTCAACGCCGTTGTGCGTCAATCGTGGTAAAGACTACGCGGACTGGGTATTTAATTTTACAGTCGGGCGTGCACCTGCACCGCTTCGCCTGACTCTATGAACGAGCGCGCGTTTTCAAGGGGCAAGGTCGCCACGTCTTCCTGCTGGAATGGCCCGTACTTTGACATGTCCACGCCTATGAATTGCTCTTGCGCCTTGACAAAGCGCACGACGATACGTTTTTCGCGTATGCGCGCGGATATCGCCTCGAGCACCTTTGGCCTGCCCTTCGCGGCCGCAGCTACGACCTCGTCCACTCTGCCTTCGGCCTCTTGCTGACCGTCAAGGACATACTTTTCCTCATCAGTCAGTCTTGAATAGTCAAGTGGATCACTATTTTCTCCTGCTTCCAAGCTCTGCGCAATCACTTTGCGGCGGCGCACTTCGAAAAGCAGCCTTGCGGCAGTTGAAAGGAGTTCCACCATGCGGTCTCGCACCTTTGCCTCGATGCCCTCGAATCCCTGGCCCTTCAGGCTGCCGAGCGACGCGGCTACCTTTTGGTACGTGTCCGGCTCGATCTGTTGAAGTGCGGGATTCTCTACCTCTCTCTTGAGAAGCTCGTAGATGTGCTTGAGGGAGGTAATGTTATCAGTCTCGTTTTCACTCATTTTTGGTCGCCTGTTGTGTAGAAGCCTTAAATTATAGGATTCTTGTGTCCTACCGGAAGAGAGGTTAGCTGGTTGCCTTATAAATTAATTGACGGCAAGATAGTTCCGTTAACATTTACCGCAGAGGAGGTCATGAAGCGCCTCAAGGAGGACAAGATTAAGTTCATCGACCTCCAGTTCACAGGCCTCTTTGGCAGGTTCCACCACACCACGATGGACGCCAAGATGTTCCGCATAGAGGATTTCACCGACGGCCTGCCCAAAGTCGACGGCTCGTCGATCCGGGGCTTTACCGAGATCCATGAATCCGACCTTATCATCAGGCCAGATCCGGCCACCTATGCGACCATCCCGTGGATAGAGCAGGCCCCCACTGCGAGGCTCCTCTGCGACATCTTGAGCGGAGGGGCGAAGCGGGAGATCTTTCCCCGCGACCCAAGAGGCCTTGCGAAAAAGGCCGAAAAGTACTGCAGCGAGCAGGGTTATGACACCTCGTACTGGGGCCCCGAAGTTGAGTTTTTCGTATTTGACAAGCTGGAGGTAAACACGATGACTCCGTACCAGGGCCAGAGCTACCAAATCACGTCAAGGGAGGCACCATGGTCGAACGACAACGTCGGCTACGCCCTGCGGCTAAAGGACGGCTACCTGCCCAGTGCGCCAGGCGACACGCTCATGGAGTACCGCAACGAGTGTGTCGACGTGCTTACCAATAACTTTGGCATAGTCTGCGACGCGCACCACCACGAGGTGGCCACTGCTGGCCAGTGCGAGATAGACATCCGCTTTGATACGCTCGTAAACGCGGCTGACGGCGTCCAGAGTTACAAGTACATAGTCAAGAACATCGCGCAAAAGCGCAGCATGGTGGCAACCATGATGCCCAAGCCCATCGCGCTTGACAACGGCTCTGGCATGCACGTAAACGTCAGCCTATGGAACAAGGGCAAGAACCTGTTCTATGACCCGGACGACGAATACGCGGAAATGTCGCAGACTGCGCGCTATTTTGGCGGGGGCATCATGGAGCACGCGCAGGCCCTTGCATCCATAGTCGCGCCCACGACCAACTCGTATCGCAGGCTCGTGCCCGGCTACGAGGCCCCAGTGTACGTTGCGTGGAGCACAGGCAATCGCTCTGCGATAATCAGGATCCCTGCGCACTACAAGGGCCAGAGGTTTGCCGCAATGAAGAGGATAGAGTTCCGCGCGCCAGACCCGTCATGCAACCCGTACCTCGCGTTCTGCGCGATCATGGCCGCCGGCCTTGACGGCATCAGGAAAAAGCGCGACCTTGGCGACCCGGTGAATGAAGACATATTCAAGATGACACCAAAGCGCCGGCGAGAGCTCGGCATCAAGCAGCTGCCGGCGTCCCTGCGCCAGGCGTACGAGGCGCTTGAAAGCGACAGTGCATTCCTCAAGCCGATACTTGGCGACGATACGATTGAAAAGATAATCGAGCACGAGGAGAGGGAGAATGTCGAGGTTTCAGTCAGACCCCATCCTCACGAGTTTGCATTGTACGCCGACATCTAGGTAAGCAAATGCACACTCACTAGAAGGGAGCCCCAAAAGCATCTCCCAGAGGTGAAGGTGTGCATGAGACGCGCCCAAAATCACCCCAAAAACAAGCGATAAGAAAACGTTCGGCTATTATACACACGTAGTGAAACAACAGGCGACGGTACTCTTCCTCTCTGCTCTAGTTGCGTCGATTCTTTTTGTTGCCGGCCTTTCGTCGTCGCAGGCGGCGCACGCAAACCAGATGGAAGTGCTCTTGCTTCCTGCACAGGACAGCTCACAGGCGCACTTTACCGCATTTCGCACAATAGGACTGCGCTATCCAGAAGGGAGCACGCTTGCCTCCATGCTTGCAGGCAAAGACGAGAGGCTGGAATTTTCATTGCAGGGCAAGGACGCGCAGGCAGTGGCCGGCGCGCTGAACAGGGCGGTGCAGGAGGAGCCAAGCCCGCTCGTGCTTGAAAACGCAACCGTGGACTATGTGGCGACGCTAAAAGGCTACCCTGACGGGGCGCAGCTGTTTTACAAGGTAGACGTCAAGGCACAGATGTCAAATTACGTGCTGCAAAAAGAGCAGGGCCAAGAGCCGGCGATCTTGGACATGGCATGGCGTAGCCCGTCCGTGCAGGGTCCGGTGGTGGTGGCTGCTCCTATTATGGTGGTGGAAGTAGTAGAGGGACAGCAGGAGGAGGAGAAGGATGGAGAAAAGACAAGTAGCATCATAAACATCAACCAGCCGGCCGGCGCGCTCGACATCCTAATGCCCGGGCTCGCCAGCAAGCTTGTGCAGGCAGGATCGAGTGAGATAATGCAAGACCCCATTCTCGACTTTGGCCGGTTCGACCTGCCGATGCAGCAGTGGCACTTCCTCTTTGACGTGACAGGCGAGCAATTGAAGAGCTACGGCGTGTTCAAGCCGGGCGAGGGCGAGACCGTGTCTGTATTTTCGATAGGCGAGAGCAGTTTCCGCGAAGGCGTGTACGTGCCAAAGGAGAGAGACGCCACGATCAGCGTGGACGGCGAGCAGGTAAAGATGCATGCAAGCACCCCGCCGCCGAGCGGGCAGATGACTATCGCCGGCTATGCCAAGGCGGAAGAGCATAACGGCGTCGAGTACATGACTGCGAGCAGCAAGGGGACAGGGATGCCTGTCCTTGGGTTTCAGCTGCAGGTGCTGATGGCGCTCGGAGGCATGATGGGAGCAATAGCGGTGTTTGTGCTTGTAAAGACGCGGCGCTCTACCTAGCTAGCTAGAATAATTCCACTCGGAGACGATGCCGTTCCACCACGCCCGGTACGGCCGGGCGTCGGCTCCTATCTCTCCCTGTATGCGGTTTTCAATCGCAAAGTACATGTTTTCCATCGCGTCCACTCCGCCGTCGGCCGCAAGCTCTCTGCCTATCTCGGCGACGCGCTCCTTTTTGCCGTCAGCAGCTGACGGGTTTTGGATGCAAAACGTGATCAAGTCGTACAGCTCTTCTTCAAGGTAGGCGTCCATGCGCTAGTCCACTCGCTTGATGATGTGGTAGCCAAACTCTGTCTTGACCGGCTCTGGCGACGTCTGTCCCTTTTCCAGCTTGAACGCGGCCTCTTCAAAGCGCTTGACCATCATCCCCCTCGTAAAATAGCCCAGGTCGCCGCCGCGCTTGCCGGAACCTCTGTCCTGCGACAGCTCTTGTGCCAGCTTGGAAAAGCTCTCGCCCTTTTTCAGTCGCTCAAGGACGGCAAGCGCCTCGCTCTGCTTCTGGACAAGTATGTGTGAACATTTGATTTTGTTGTTTGACATACTGCGTGTGTAGCAAAGAATGCAGGTGCGGGGCGGAAAATAACCTTTGCGACTTGAAAATACTAGGCCAACAATTATCTCGTATAGAAGGGCTCTTTGGGATAAATCACTCGTGCAATGATAGCTATTTTGTCGTTGCATTCTTGAAAAGCTGGAAAGACTGTCCTCATGTCACAGGCTGCACCATGACGATATAGGGCATATCCCTTATGTTAGTAGCTATGCACAAGATGCGCCCGAAATCATGATATAAGCGCCAGCAGGCGTAAACCTATGTCAGAAGACACATCCTCGGCCGCACCTAATGAGGCAATCCCTTTTCCCACGCTTACAATCCTTTACCTGCCGTCTGAAGCGGTTGCAGTGGTGGAAGAAGTGAGCCAGAAATACCCCAATATGACGATTGAAGATTGCATCGGTTATTTCCACGGGAACCAGCGGCTTTACAAGAAAGTGACAATATGGAGCCAGGGCATAGACAGCCTGTGGATGGACGCAGTTATCGCACGAACAAAAGAGCTTGCAGCAGTGCAATTTGTCAACGTCGTTTCGGGCGGCATGATGCACGTACTGTAATTTCAGAGTAGCAAAAAAAGAATAACGGCGGTATGCATTAAATAAACAAGTAAAAAGTAAATGGCAAGCGTGCCCGGCTTTCTTTAGCTTATTATGTACAACACGCTGACGCTTGCTGAGACTTCCTGACCGCCCACTACTATGGGCGTCCGAGAGGATTCCATCTGCGCCTCCGCAGCGTAGAACGGCCCGGGAACCGACTCGGAGTCAACGGAAGCAATGCTTTGAACGCCTGTTATATGCACGTCAATTTTTGCAGCTATCGTGTCGGCCTTGGCCCTTGCGTTGTCAATAGCGTTTTCAATTAGGGCAGATTGGATTTTAGCGAGCTTTTCATTTGAGAATACGAACTGGACATTATCGACCCTGTTTGCGCCAGCCTGCACGGCTGCGTCAATCCAAGAAGACACATTGGCTGTCCTTGCGCTTGACACGGTAAGTGAGTTGGTCACAGTGTAGCCTTGCAGTGACTGGACGTTTCCGCTCTGCGTATAGTTGTATATTGGAAAGATGTTAAAGTAAGCCGTGTTGGTTTCGTTCTTTTGCACCCCTACACCCATCAGCGCAGATAAGACCTTGTTCATGGCATCCGAGTTCTTGGCAAGGGCTGCGGCGGCTGTAGTATCCCGCGTCTCTACTGCAAATGTGACGATGGCTCTGTCAGGGATTGCCTTTGTAGATGCCGTGCCAGAAATCAAGAGCGTGTGCTCTGTGCTATTCTGAGGCGTCGGTGGTTGCATGGACGGTAAGGGAGTGAAGAGGGTCTGAGCAGACGCGTAGTGGGTGCCGCCTGTAGCAACAATTAATGATACAGCAAAGAAGAATATTGTCGCTCCAAGAAGCGCGACTGTAAGCGCGTCGCCGTTGTTTTTTCTGTCTAGAGAAGGCGTAGCGGGCATATGCAAAGCATAGAGGTGAAGATTTGTGATAAGCCTTTTGAGCAAAAATTCTATAGTGCTCGTCACTTAATCTCGTACAGTGCGACGGACAGCTTGAAGGCAAGGCGCTCATCTGTCGCTTGCGCCAGCGGCACGGCGTATTTTTGCGTTTCCTCCTTGAAGCGCAGGGCGCTTTCTCGGTACGCATAAGTTTTCATCGACCTTGCAGTGTCGAGCCTGTCGGCAAGCTTGACGCAGCGTGCCTCCTTGGGACTTTTGGCAAGTTTTGCAAAGTAGTTGTCTAGAATTTTACCCCGCTCCTTTTCGGAGATTGTCGCCCCACTTCCTCCAATACCTTGCTGCTTTAACCGGGGTTCTGCAACTGCCTGCACGATCTCGGCGACTCTGTCTCCGCATTCTTCCCTTATCTCCTGCTCCTGTACGCCTTGCAGCGCATCGTGCAAAAGCGCAGCGGAGGCAACGTTAACGTCGTACATATGTAACTCGTCTGCAAGGATTAGCGCGGTCCGGAGCGAATGGTTCACGTGTGGCTCGTTATTGTCCATAAAATGGTCTTTGTGTGCCTTGGTCGCAAGGGCGAAGGCCCTCGTAAGTTTAACGATGTTGTCAGTGTTATCCTCAAAATGCTTCAGAAGGCGGGCAAAGCTGGCTTTTGTAAAATCATTGAAACCTTGTTGTTCCACGCCAGTGAAGAGTATCGACCCTTTATAATGTGATTCGGAAAAGGTGTTTCTCTTCTTTTCCTTTCTAGGCTCCTAGACCAAAAGAGAAATAACCGCGGTGACATAAGCACAAGCGAGTTGGCCGACAGCAAGGGCTATTATGCCACGCTTGGAGTTCCAGAGAGGGCAAGCCAGCTAGAAATAAAAAAGGCATACAGACGCCTCGCAAGAAAGTATCATCCGGACAGGAATGGCACGTCGCATGCAGAGGACATGATTAAAAAGATAAACGCCGCATACGAGGTCCTATCAGACGCTCACAAGCGCGATCAGTACGATAGGTCGAGCTTTGGCGACGTGATCGAGCAAGAAGCGCGGGTAGAAGAAGAGCAGCAGCATCACTATGAACAAGAAAATGATAACAAGGGCGGCGGCAACTCAGAGTATGCGGCTTCAGATCAACAACAACAGTATTCAAGGGCAAAAAGATCGGAGGCAAAAAAGGACGTTACAGACAATAGCGCTGGCAGCTATCACTATGCCGGCCCGACGTACATCGAGACACCAAAGAGCAGGTTCCACATCATTGTTGAGCCATCGCTGTGCATGGCGTTTGGCAGCTGTGAGACTCTTGCGCCAAAGGTATTTGTGGTAGAAAAGAACAAGCGCGTCAACCCAAAGGCAAGGGTCGAATCGGAGGCGGGCGCTGACTATGAAACTATTCATGCGGCTGCGCAGATGTGTCCTACTAAGGCCATCAGGATTATAGACCGCTACACAGGCGAGCAGCTATTCCCTTGAACAACTTGGGAATAAGGCCTGATGAGTAGGTTTTCTCTGGTTCCATTTCTATTTCTTGATCCATCTCGATCTCCATCTGATAATTTAAATTGCAGAGTAAAAGATTGCGGTACTTGTGAGGCTTTATTGCGTCGGCTGCGGTCCGGGGGACCCAGAGCTCCTGACGGTAAGGGCAGTGAACCTGATAAGGGCGGCAGAAGTGATATTTGCGCCCACGGCAAGGCAAGGCAAGCCCAGCATAGCGCTGTCAGTGGTCAAGCAGTACGTTGACAAGGCGGCCAACGCAGTAAGCTTGGTTTTCCCGATGGTAAAGGACAAAGAGTCGCTTAAAGACTACTGGAGGCGAAACGCCGACGAGATAGCTGCAGCCGTCATGTCCGGTAAAAAGGTCGTCTATCTGACGGTTGGTGATCCGGCGCTCTACAGCACGTGGATCTACATACACCGCGAGTTGAAGAAGAGCCATCCTGACATAGAAGTGGAGATAGTGCCCGGCGTGGCGTCAGTGTTTGCAATTGCCAACAAGGCTAAGATAAGCCTAGCAGAAGGCGACGAGACCATAGCAATAGTCCCGGCATGCTACGACATGGAGCGTGTAAAGAGAACTGCTAGCGCGTGCGACACGGTTATCTTTCTAAAGGACGGCAGGTATTTTGACAACGTAATTTCTATGCTCGCCGACTCGGGGTTTCCCAACGACGCATCCATAGCGATAGCGCAGGACGTCGACTCGGAAGGTGAGATCCTTGAAATGACGACGCTTGAGGAACAGCTTGGCAGAAAGGGTCCCACAGAGAAGTATTTTTCGATAATGGTGGCGAAGAAAAAGAATGCAAGAAGGGAGTAGTAACAGCAGTAAAACAGTGTACTTTGTCGGCTCTGGGCCAGGCGATCCTGAGCTTATTACGCTCAAGGCAAAAAGGCTAGTCGAGCAGGCAGACGTCATCATCTATTCTGGATCGCTCTTTAATCCAAAGAACTTGGAGTATGCCCGCAAAGACGCAGTTCTGCACGACGCGGCACTAATAGACAGGGAAAAGATCTACCAGATCCTCCGAGACAGCGCCCTTGAGAACAAGCTTGCAGTCAGGTTTCATGACGGTGACCCAGCGCTTTTCAGTACCATTCGCGAGCAGATAGACAAGCTTGAAGCAGATGGCATCACGTGCAAGGTGGTCCCAGGGGTGACCGCTATCCTTGGAGCAGCTGCGGATCTAAAGCTAGAGCTGACCTTGCCTGGCGTCACGCAGAGCCTAATTGTAACGAGGGCGGAGCTCCGCACGCCTGTGCCAGAGCGCGAGTCCATTTCAGAGCTTGCCAAGCATGGCGCCACGATGGTGTTCTACCTGAGTGTGCACCTGATTGGGGACGTGGTAAAGGAGCTACTGAAAGGAGGCGTGTACACCGAGCGGACGCCAGCCGCGGTCGTCTATCGAGCGACCTGGGAGGACGAAAGAATAATCAAGGGTACGCTTTCCGATATCGCAGAGAAGACAAAGAAAGAAAGAATAATCAAGACTGCGCTTATCATAGTGGGCGAGGTGCTTGCGCCAAAGAAGTACGAGCACTCTAAGGTGTACGATGCAGGCTTTACGCACGGATACAGAAAAGCAGAAAAGTGAAACCCATAGTTCGACGTTTTTAGAGCCCTACAATAACTTGTCACGCTATCCTATGCTGTATTACACAAATACGCACACAGTTAAAAGTTTGAGAAGATGCGATCCGCATAAAAAAGCCGATGAACGTGAAAAAGGGCATATGTGTTTCAGATACATAATGAACTTGAAAAAAAGAGAAAGAAGGGTGAGACTTTTTACGCCCTTTTTGCCCACGCCGTGACGGTTATGGTGCTCAGCGCCGCGCCTGCCCCTCCGCAGATCGTGGCAAAGATAATGCTTGGCTCCAACATCAACGTAGGCCATATGTTCTTGAGGTACTGCCCAACCGCCGGGGTTGCGAGGTAGGCCATGAAGCCTATCGCAAAACCGATGGCTGCAAACATCCCTATTAGTCCTGCTCTTGATGCCATATCATTTTTCACCTACTATCATACACACACAGAGGCACATGCTACTGCTGCTGGTGTCCCTCCGCAGACACTCCTCTCAGGTTGCCAACCGGGATTGAAGGGAACTTGTCCGTCACCCTCTGCTCTGCAACGGCTGATGCTTCCATCATTATCTGGTCGATGTCTCCTCCAGAGCCTGCGTTTAGCTCTACTCCCATTCCGCTTCCCTGCAACGATTCCATCATGATGCCGTTGAGCAGGTTCTGCATATTGCCTATCTCTGCATCTGCACCTGGCATAAAGCGGGTAAGCCCTGACTTTAGGCCCTTTATCGAAGCCATCGCCGGACCTAGCGCCACCATCGCGTCTCCAAGGTCGTGCACAGTGGACAGCCTCATGTTTACCTGCTCGATAGCCATCTTGGCGTTTCCAAGGGTCTTGGAAATCTTGCGCACCTCTGCGAGCTCGTTTGAGAGGACCTTTGCAGTGTCGGCGTCGTGCCTCTGCATGGCATCAACCACCCTCCTGAACAGGGCGGCGTCCCTCTCATTCAACTTGGTGATCATTGTGTCTAATTTTGATGTCTGCAACTGAAGCTTGTTAACTGCCATCTCGATCCTCGGTTTCAGCGGTTCTTGAGGCCTCAAGGATTCCCTCAATCTGTCGCTGGCCGAAGCCTTGTTCTGGTTGTTACTCCAGTTCTTGTCGAAGCCAGTCATGGATTGCCATGAAGTTTTTTGTTATTAATTTCGGGTGTATAATCCAGTAAACCGGCAAGTCAGCTAGTGGGCAGCGTTGTTGAGAGAGCATGTAATAGAGGGAAAATCCAGCCAAAAGTTACATTTGCAAAGCGCAGAGAAGGGCGAAAAAAGACTGCACATCTTGAGCACATGCAAGCAAGAGTCGTTATCAGGGCAGCGGATTGATTTCCCTTATGGAGAAGCTAGAGAACCCCATAACTGCATACTCGCTTCTTATGTAAACTGAAAGCATGGGCTTTTTTTTGACTCGCTGCTGGCGTCTATGTAAGGATGTATCAGCTGCAGGGCAGGATCCAGATTGGGACTGCACGGTTTGCTGCCGACCCCAAAGTTTGTGCCATTATCAATGAATTCGCCCATCTTTTCCCACCTGCCGCCATTGGCGCCTTCAGTCATGTCTCTGTACAGCTCCAACTTTACCTTTGTGTCGTTATCCATGTTGCGCAACACAAACTTGACGCCCACCCATGTGTTTCTTGGGAGTTCATCCCAGGGTTTTTTGGTCACTATCTCAGCATAGCCTTTTGGCAGGTGGTGGGCTATCTCCTTTTCAAATGCCCACCTACCGTCGTCAAACACTTAACCACCGTACCCCCTGTCGTCGCACAGGTTTGCGTTTTCGTCGGCGTTTGTACCGTGGTTTGTGCGCGCAAATATTTCTGCTCCCGAATAGTCCACAAGCTGCGTCTCGTTTATCCTCTTTACATACACCGTTATTTCCAGGTTACCAGACCATTCGCGCTCTTTGGCAGGGTCATGCACGTACATTCTGGTAAAGTTGCCAAAAGCAATCAGCGTGCCATTTCCATCTATGACATACTTACCTTGCCCGCGGCCGGTATCAAACCAATCATCGAGAGGATCGATTGCGTTACCGATTGTGCGGGCATGTAGGTCGTCCCACTTTGACGGCCATGCTAACCTCCGAGAGCTGTGGGATACAGCTCGGCGATGCCAAACCTGTCAATTGCTGTCGATGCAGTTGTTGTTTCCACTGGCAACAACAAAGTACTGTTGTTGTTTGCCAGCCCATGCAGGGCAGGGTCAGTACCGGATGCGGCGGCAACTATGAGGACCGGTTTGCTGCTGCCGCCATACAATAGAAGAAGAAGAAAGAAAAGCGATGCAGTCAGAGCCGGTAAAATACGTTGTTGTTGCTTGCGGTTAAAGAAGATGGAAATAACAATGTTGCAGCCGCC
>DASZTR010000076.1:0-7450 GCA_035547955.1 Nitrososphaera sp.
GCCCGGCTCGGTCTTGTCCGCCGCAAAAACACAAAATACCTCACTTGGGCGCTCTTCCATCTCTATCTCCGCTACCCCCGGACCCATGCCCTTGACGTTGCCCGAGAAAGAGTCCTTCAGAAGATCCTGGCCAGCGCCGTACAGCCCTTGCTCCTTCGCTACCTTTGTCCCCTCTGTAAATGCGTCCCACGCCAGCTTGTGGATTTTTTCGTTGTCGGCCCCGAGCGTGTGGGTCATTATGATGTGTATGTCGTCGCCGCTAAAGCCGATGTAATGATCGATTAGCATCCCCTTCGAGTTCTTGGCTACAAAGCTCTTCACTGCGTTGACGAGCTCGTCGCTTGGGCGGGTGTGGCCGCCGATGCCTCCAATATCTGCCTTGATTGCGCTGATCGTGATCCGCATGTCGGAGAAAAAAGTCGCGGTTCTTGGTTTAAAACTCTTCCGATACTCCTCTCCTGTCGTTCAATGGATGTTTTTCTCTTGATCGCTAGAATTGCAATGCATACAGCGGTGCCATAAAATCTGCACGTGAGGAGCACGAGAAATCGCAAAATCTACAGGCGAAATATAAATAAAGCCCATGAAGCGTTCTTGCCCTATGAGCGCAAGCAAAAAGCCACACCTTAACATTGTGGTTACAGGCCACGTCGATAATGGTAAATCTACTACTGTCGGTCACTTGCTCGTCGATCTCGGTGCAATTGACCAGAGGACTATTGATGCATATGCAAAGGAATCCGAAGCAACCGGCAAGGGTGACACTTTCAAGTATGCGTGGGTCATGGACTCTATCAAGGACGAGCGCGAGAGAGGCATCACCATCGACCTTGCTTTCCAAAAATTCGAGACCGGGAAATACTTTTTCACGCTGATTGACGCTCCGGGCCACAAGGACTTCATCAAGAACATGATCACGGGCGCGTCAGAGGCTGACGCGGCCATCCTCGTCATCTCGGTCAAGCCTGGTGAAACCGAAGCATCAATCGAGCCGGGAGGACAGGGCAGGGAACACGCTTTCCTTGCCAAGACGCTAGGCGTCGGCCAGATTGTCGTTGCACTGAACAAGATGGACGATGTCGGCTACCAAGAAGCACGCTACAAGGAAGTCAAGGACAACGTCGAAAAGATGTTAAAGTCCGTCGGCTTTAACGTAGCCAAGATTGCCTTTGTGCCCGTGTCCGGCTGGAAGGGCGACAACCTGGTAAAGAAGAGCGACAACATGCCGTGGTACAAGGGCCCGACCCTTGCGGAAGCACTCGACGCGTTCGAGCCGCCAGAGAAGCCAATCGGCAAGCCCCTCAGAGTTCCGATACAAGACGTTTACACGATCACAGGCGTGGGCACCGTGCCGGTAGGCAGGGTGGAAACCGGCAAGATGAGGCCAAACGACAAGGTCATAGTCATGCCGTCAGGTGCCGTTGGCGAAATCAAGTCCATCGAGACGCACCACACCGTGCTAGAGTCGGCAGAGGCGGGCGACAACGTGGGGTTTAACCTGAGAGGAGTCGACAAGAAGCAGATAAAGCGCGGCGACATTATCGGCCCGTCAGACAACCCGCCGGCAGTCGCAAAGGAATTCGAGGCGCGCATCATAGTCATCTCGCACCCGACGGCAATCGCCCCGGGATACACGCCAGTGCTCCACGCGCACACTGCGCAGGTCGCGGCGACGATTTCTCATTTCGTGAGCAAGATCGACCCGAGGACGGGCGCGACGACCGAGGAGAACCCCAAGTTCCTAAAGACTGGCGACGCGGCAATAGTCAAGATAAAGCCGGTCAGGCCACTTGCAATCGAGACTTTCAAGGACTTTCCAGAGATCGGCAGGTTTGCGCTCCGCGACATGGGGACGACCATCGCCGCAGGCGTCGTCCTGAACATCACTGAAAAGTACGACCCGAACAAAAAGTAAGTGAATCTTAATGCCACAGGCAGCAAGAATCAAACTCACGAGCACGAACCTCCTCACGCTTGAAGGCGTGTGCACCGAGATCAAGGGCATCGGGGAAAAGAGCGGCATCAAACTGCGCGGCCCCCACCCATTGCCGACCAAGCGCATGAAGGTGGTGACGAGGAAATCGCCGTGCGGCCAGGGCACGAACACGTACGACAAGTACGAACTTCGCATACACAGGCGGGTTATCGACGTGGGCGCCGACGACAGGGCGATAAGGCAGCTTATGCGGCTGAAAATCCCTGACGATGTCTACATCGAAGTCTCGCTGACCCAATAGAAGAAAAAATTTTTCATTTTCTATTTACTCTACTTTTTTGTAGCTGCCCCTTGGAACCTTTATTTTTCTCGTGCCCTCCGGATGGATTATCTTTGCAAGTATCTCAAGGCCGGTCACGGTCCGCGGGCTTGGCTTGCTGAAATACGCGCCCGAATCGACTGCATAGACGTTTTTCTCCTTCACTGCGCGGAGCGACTCCCACTTTTCATTCCCTTTCAATACTTTCATCTCTTCCAATGTCCTCTTTACTCCAAAGCCACATGGCATCATGACTATGATATCTGGGTCGAATTCCGCTATCTCGTCCAGGTCTGCCATCCTACGCGATTGCTCGCCTACACTGCTCAGCCCGTTTATGCCTCCCGCGTACTCGACCATCTGGGGAACCCAGTGGCCCGCGGTAAACGGGGGGTCTACCCACTCAATGCACACCACCTTTGGCCTGCTCTTTACTTTCTTCATCGCGCGCACACTGTCGATGCGCTTCTGGAGTGACGACACGAGACTTCTGCCCTCTCTTGCCCTGCCTACCTTCTCTGCCACGTTCATGATGCTTGCGAGTATGTCGTCAAGGTCGTGTGGGTCGATCACTAGCACCTGCGGTTTGCCGCCAAGCACGCTGACCGCCCTCCCTATCTCCTTTGTGAAAGGCGAGCACACCTCGCAGAGCCCCTGCGCCACGATAAGCTCCGGGTCGGCCTCTTTGAGGGCCTTTTCGTCGACGACGTAGATGTCGCCTCCAGAACGCACGAGCTCGGCTATCTTGCTGTCGATTTCCTTCCCTGTCATCCTGGCAGGGTCAAAAGACGGGTATATGATCTGCGGCTTTTTCCGCGCTGCAGGTGGGTACTTGCACTCGTGGGTCACGCCGACCAGCTGGCGCCCCAGCCCCAGCTCGTACAGCGTCTCTGTTGCGCTTGGCAAAAATGAGACTATGCGCACGATACATCTCTCTCCTGCGGGAAGCAGTGTTAAAAACCTGCTTCTTTTGTATGTATTTATGGAAGAGAGGAGGTTTGTGTCTCCAGAACATGGTTCCAAAACTTTTTTAACCGCTTCTAGCCCGCAACTGTTAGAATGATGAACGCCAAGATAGCACTAGCCGTAGGCATGACGGCTATTTTCGCAGCCGTGCTGGCTATACCGAGCCAGGCAGCCTTTGCGGCCACGGTCAACGTCACCATTGTGCCAGGCGCACAAACCAAGGCCGATCAGGCATTTTCTCCAAACCCTGTTACGGCCTCCGTGGGCGACACCGTGATATGGACAAACAAGGACGGTGCTCTGCACACCGTTACCTCTGGGACCGGCGGCACCACAGATGGCAAGTTCGGCACGAAAGATGATGGTACGCCCGTGCTCATCCCTCCAAACAAGACATTCGAGTACACGACCACCACAGCAGGAGACTTTCCATATTTCTGCTCACTCCACCCAACAATGGTTGGCACCCTGAAGGTAGTGGCGGCAGGTAGTGGAAGCACAGGCGGCGGTAACACGAGCAGCGGCAATACCACCACTGGCGGCAATGGTACTACAACAACAATGATACAGGGATCAACCACTGCACAGCTAAACGGCACAAGCTATACAATTACTAGCAGCTCTGCGACGTCCAAGGTGACTTCTGCAACCATCACTGCGGGCAAGTCAGTCAACGTAGCTTTTGACAAAGCTGGCGAAATGCAACTGACCCTGCCAAAGGCAATGATAGATGGAGTAAAGGCCGTCACGGCAGGAGGCCAGAACGTGGACTTTACGCAGGTAAGCTCTACAGCCACAGACACTACGATCAAATTCACCGCACCGGCCGGATCTACTTCGGTTGACATCACCGGAGCCACAGTCGTTCCAGAGTTTGGCGTGATTGCGGCACTCGTACTTGCAGTATCACTCGTGGCAGTGATAGGCATCGCCCGGTTCAAAGGACAGGCCTTTGGGTTTAGGCTCTAAAGAAAAAGAGAGAGAGCCCTACCCTCCTTTCCTTTTTCCTTTTCTTTTTTCCATGATAATAATTCTTATTAGAATTGCCACAAAATATCTTATGTGCCAGTGCTTTTCACTGCACTCTTCTTTCTCACTCTGATACTGTCCTTTTCTTTGCTCTTGTCCATGCCAATTCAGCAACAGCCCAAATATGCACAGGCCGCCGAGAAATATGGTAGCCAAGTTGTAATGCTGGAATCAAAAAGCGACCAGGGGACTTTTCTGGTACAGATGGACTGGACACAACCTAAAGGAGAAGGAGATGATGTGGACGCTGATAACAATATTTTCAAAATACGGTTCATCGAGCCGGAAACTGGCAAGGAATTAGAACAGATGACCTACGATTTCATTGTCTTCGACTCGACAGACGGCCGCGAACTGGTGCACAGGCAGTCCCAGACCGCGACCACCCAGGCGCTGACATTCTCCGCAGAAGGCCCGTATACCATCCAGATTGCAAACATTGATGGCCTCGGAGAAGGTGCCGAGTTTGACATAAAGGTGACGCCCGAGTTTGCGCCCGCCGCTTTTGCAATAGTGTCGGCTGCAGGCATCGCGTTTGCGACGGTTTTCGGCGCAAAGTTCCGAAAGGGGCTATAATTTATTACCTTGGCCGGCTCACTAGGTATATGATGATGTCGTCTACTACAACGCTACGACTTTCTATCGTCGCACTTGCCGCAATACTGGCCGCCGGGTTTGCGGTTGCTGCCGTCGCCACTGCTCCTTCCGCATACGCGCAGGGGGCACCACCGGCCAGCAGCGACAGCAGCGGCAAAAAAACGCTTGATGTGACAATTGAGCCTCAATGGTCAGACGGCGGAAACGCCAAATTCAAGGTGAGCTTTTTCAATCCGGGCACCACTACCCTCCATCAGCACCAGGACTATAACGTCGTGATCTTGCAAAACGGCAACGAGATATACAATGCCGCAAAAGCTCTCAACCAGCAGGTACTCCACAACGTGGAAGGGACAGTGACCATACCGTACCAGTTCAAGGACAACGGGCCTTACACCGTGAGGGCGACTCTGTTTGCAACCAACATACCTCCAATCCCGATAACTCCAGAGAACACCGACCTTTCGATCACCGTTGCGCCAGAGTTCCCCCTGAGCATTCTGGGCGCTGTGGCTGCAGTGGTGATGGCCGGGGCAATAGTGGTCACAAGGCTAAAGCTAGCGCCAAGAACGTCTATTTTCTAGATGGCCTTGGTCCCCTTGGAAAGGGCGCGGACTGCGATTACGATGCCCGCGACCCCCACTCCAATGCCCGCCATGCCGACAATGTAAGACCTGTCGGCCTGGGTTTTTAATGAACTGACGTCCTCGGCGGTCTGCTGTGCCGAGTTGCTAGCGTTCTGCGCAGAGGTCGTCGCGTTGTCGATCCTGGTGGTAAGATCTGACACTACAGAGCGCATCTGGTCGACAAATCCTTGCGGGACGCCTTGGCCTCCGTCGCTAGGGCCCGAGCCAGATCCGCTGCTGCTTGACACCGGGAAGGTGAGCGTCTTGGTATCCTCGACGTCTTCTATCTGGACCTTGTTGTCCACCTTCTGACCTGCAATGGTTCCGGTAATGTCCACCGTTATCTGGCCGAGCTGCGTTGGGATTATCTGTCCGGCATAGAGCCCCTCCTTCTCACCGGGAAGGATTTCAAGATCCTTGCTGTCGCCGCCTTTTATCACCGTCACCTTTGCGTCTGCAAAGGCGTTTGCCACCGGCTTGCCGTCGGAGATCCTCGTGACCTCCACCGTTATAGTGTTCATCTGGCCTATGAGCGGCGGCTCTATCCCCCAACCTACCTCCATATTGATGTCCCCTGCTTTGGTCGCCGTGTGGGCGTACGCGGGGCGGGCGGGGATGAGGAGCACTGCCGCAGACAAGATCGGGATCGCAAGTGCAAATGCCAGGACGGCTTTTTTTATCGTCATATCATAGAAAAATTATCAGCAGCGCTTATAATCTTTGATGATCGTTCGGGACTTGTACTATAAAGTAAGCAAGAGTCAAATATAGTCCGGTACCTATTACCATTGTGCTGTTACGAATACCTGGCCGCCGACGGCAACGATTGCCTTCGATGCTGTCCATAATTGCCGTTTCCGCAGTAGTGGTGGCGCTTGCCCTCGCAGGCGCGCAGCAGCAGTCTTTTGCCCACCCTATAACAATAAACTCGTCTCCAAAGGCTTTTCAGAGTCTGTCTTCTTCGCCTGCCGAAGTGAGCGTCTCGCTCAGCGAGCCGATAGAGCTCTCGTACAGCACCATGTCTGTGCTTGGGCCCGATGGATCCAGAGTAGACAAGAATGATCCGCATTTCGTGAACGGCGACACGCAGACACTCGCAGTATCACTAAAGCCGAGCCTGCCTGACGGCGTCTATACCGTTACCACAAGGGTGCTCTCTGCAGTCGACGGTCACGTAGTAGAAAGCGCCTTTACGTTTGGGATAGGCACGGCAGTCTCGCCTTCTTCGGGCCCTGCCAACACGCCATCGCAGATCCTGTCACCGGCAGAGTCGGCGTCAAGGTTCCCCGGCATGGTCGGGCAGGTGATCGTGGTAGGCACGGCGTTTGGCTCGCTGTGGCTGTGGAAGCCTCTTTCCCGCGTGCCATGGCTTGCAAGCGCAATATCGTCACAGCGCGTCGCAATCGACAGAAAGATGGTGAAGCTCATCATAATCGGAGCCGCCATTGTCATCGGCTCGAACTTTGCCATGATAGCTGTACAAGCGTTTGACATCAACTCCGGCATAATACAGGCTATAGCGACCAAGTTCGGCAATGTCTGGACGACGCGCATGATAGAGTCGTCAATCCTCATGATAATCGCGCTGTTTGTGTACCGAAGGCTGAGCAAGACAGGCGCACTCCCAAGCAGGGCGGAGATGCTTGCGATACTCGTAATGGGCCTCGCGGTGCTCGTGACGTCGAGCCTGATAGCGCACGGCGCTGCCACAGGGCAGGTATCTGCCATCCTGCTCGACTTTTTCCACAACACCGCGGCCAGCATCTGGATAGGCGGCTTGATAATGATGGGTTTTGTGGCAGTGCCACAAATCCTTGCAATGTCTGACGAGCGCGCGAGGGCTGCCGCAATTTCCATCCTGATACCACGCTTTTCTACAGTAGTGGTCGCGATACTCGGCATTTCAGTCATAACTGGTCCCCTACTCTTGTTCCTGATAGAGAGCAACCTCTCGCTCACGATTGCCTCCGTGTATGG
>DASZTR010000077.1:0-6526 GCA_035547955.1 Nitrososphaera sp.
GTTTTCCGACGGAGAGAGCAAGATAAAGATTGCAGCAACTAGTAAAAAGTGCGTCATAGTGCAGTCAACTTACCCGCCCGTAGATACCCACCTCCTGCAGGCAATGATGATGGCGAAAAAGTGCGCAGATAACGGCGCAGATGTCTGTGCGGTGATACCGTACCTTGCTTATGCAAGGCAGGACAGGGCGTTTCTTGAAGGCGAAGTGGTGAGTGCGGCGCTGGTCGCAAGACTACTTGCGGCATCCGGGGCCCGCTCGGTAGTCACAGTAGACATACACAGCGAGGCCGCGCTTGCATTCTATTCGAACGGTATCAACGTTTCATCAATGCCGCTTTTGGCGGCCCATGCAAAAGGCCTGAAGCTCAAAGATACCCTTATAGTGTCGCCGGATACTGGCGGCATTTCAAGGGCGAAAGAGTTTGCGAGGCGACTAAATGCAGACGTGACTGCCTTGAAGAAATCCCGCGACAGGAAGACCGGTGAAGTAACAATGGAGCAAAAAATGGACGTCGACGTTTCAGGCCGCGACGCGATACTGATTGACGACATGATAAGTAGCGGAGGGAGCATCGTTAAGGCGGCAGAGGTGCTGCGTAAAAACGGCGCGGGGATAATCTTTGCCATGTGCGCGCATGCGCTCTTGATAAATGACGCGGCTGCAAAAATAGCGGCCGCCGGCGTGCAGGAGATAATCGCCACGAACTCCATACCTGGCGTGCACGCCAAAGTCGACTTGAGCGGCGCGCTTGCAGAGGCAATACGGAAAAACCTGTGACAAGGTTAAATCAGGCCCGTGCGCCATAGCAACTGCGCGTCAAGAAAAAGCAACATGACAACAGCAGCTACTAATAACATGCAAATGATATTCCTCGGCACGTCATCAGCCGCACCCACACCGGAACGCGGGCTTTCGTCCATCGCCATAATGCGCAATGGTGAGCTCTTGCTGTTTGATGCCGGCGAAGGCATGCAGCGCAACTTCATCAAGTCTGGCCTTGGGATGAACCGCAAGATGAAAGTGTTCATCACGCACATGCATGCAGATCATTGCGTCGGCTTGCTTGGGCTCTTGCAGACAATGTCGCTCCAGGGACGGGAAAGAAAGCTCGACGTCTATGGCGAACCGCGGCTGAAGGAGTTTTTGCTTGAAAACATGCGGATAATCAACTTCGGCTTGACATTTGAAGTGGCAATACATACGATTGAAGGCGAGGGAGTCATCGCAGAAGAGAGCGGCTACAGAGTATCATGCTGCGAGGCGAGCCACTCTGTCCCTGCGTTCTCGTACAGGCTGGACGAGTTTGACAGGCCTGGCACGTTCAACATCGGGCTTGTCAGGGAGATGGGCATCCCGGAAGGCGAGCTGTACGGTAGGCTGCAACATGGGCAAGACATAGAATACAACGGCAAGGTGATAAGGTCGGCTGACATCGTCGGCCCTCCAAGACCAGGCAGAAGGATAGGCATTTCCGGCGACACCAGGCCCACAGACAAGTTGACAGCTTTCTTTTCAGGTTGTGACGTATTGGTGTTTGAATCGACGTACAGCCAGGAAAAGCTTGCCAAGGCGCTTGAAACCATGCATTCTACTGCCACAGAGGCAGCAACAGTTGCAAAACAAGCTGGCGTAAAAAAGCTGTTCCTGACCCATTTTAGCGCACGCTATGACGAGACGACTTCCCTTGTACAAGAGGCGTCCGCGATACACGCAGATGTCGAGGCCGCAGAGGACATGAAGCATGTAGACATACCATTTCCATCGTCACCATAATGGCAATGTTCTCACAAATCTTGCGAGGCCGTCCGCGTCGTTGACGGAATCAAGGTCGTCTTTGCTAGCCAGGATATACGCTGCGTTAGAGCTTGGATAAGCCTCTCTGCATGAAAAAAGGGTCAATATCTTGCCGCGGTGGTCCATCCTGTAGCCTTCGCGGCATGGTTCATGACCCCTCACGATGACTTTGGTGTTTGTGGCCGATAGCCATCGCTCCGTCACCGTGCTCCCAAAGTGCCTTCCTATGCCTCTCGAAGAGGGTTCCCATTCTATTCCTTCGAGCGTGCGCGGGTCATTCCACAATAGTTCTTCCATCACCCTGTTTCTCAAGTGGCTTTTCTGCGCGGTCGCTATTGCCTGCCTCCAACCATCAGACATGCAGGTTGGCAAGCCGCCATGCACCAGCAAGATCCGGCCCTTTATCACCGTGGCAAGCGTCAGGAGAGAAAAGAGCGCAAGAGTCCTGCCATAGACCATCCTTGCATGGGTGCCAAAGCGGCTTTCCATGCAATAGGGCAGAATGTGGGAGGAGAACGGAAACTCGGCAGGAGCCTCGTGGTTTCCGCGCATCAAAACCACCGAGTCAGGATACACGTGCTTTAGATGGCATATTGCGTATAGGATGCCCACCGAGTCCCTTCCCCTGTCAACATAGTCGCCAAGAAAGACTAACTTGTTCCTAGGGAGTGACAGAAACTGAGAGTAGTTTATCTCATCAAGTATCCGAAAGAGCGTTAGAGAGTCGCCGTGCAGGTCGCCAATCACTACAAGCGAGTCATGGTCGCAAATTTCGACAAGTCCGCCGGTAACGATCCCACCGGCGATTGCACCGCGCCTTTGCTCGCCCTCCAATGCAAAAATCGCTTGCTCTAGCACCTGTGAAAACTCGGCAAGTCCAGCGGTGGCAGAAAGACGCGCAATCCTCGACAACATTCGTATATGTGACGCGTACCATCGCGTTCGGCTTGCTAATAACTACATCACTACTGCTGATCTCTCTCCTTCCCTGTGGAAACGGCTATAATGCTCTTGCGCCTGCTTCAGGCCGCATACATATACAAATGCAAAAAAAAGAAGAGGTGTGGCTCGAAATGAGGGCCTGTCAGGAAATGACGTCTGCGAAGGCGAAAGAGCTAGAGCATGAAACCGTGCTTCGCATACCGGCACTCTCTGAGGCGCTAAAGGCCGTAGAAAAGGCCAGCCTAGAGACGGCAAGAAAGGGCAGGGGCAATAACAATGGCATGTGGGACTACTCCCGCAAGCTCGATTCTGACGAAATAGGAGACGTCATGAGCCTATTTGCAGGGACACAGGAGAAAGACGATGGCAGGTCTACGTCACGGTCTGTCGATTATTCTTATTATGGCAGGTGCTATACACTGACGCTGTTTGCGATCAAGCAATGAGAATGATTATGATGATGAAGGTGATGATTATGATAGCACAGCAGCAGGAAAAACAGATGCTACCTTTGCACGTATGCAGGCAAAACGTATTTATTTAAAACAGGTATTCATGCCTGCGTATCGCTATGGTGATTAACGGAGAGTTACTTGCCGCAAGGAAAAAGGTCGCCAGCAAGCGCCCAAAGTTCGTCAGGCAGGAGAGCTGGAGGTATGACAGGCTTGCAGAGAATTGGCGCAAACCAAAGGGCAAGGACAACAAGATGAGGAAGCAAAAGGGCGGCTACCCGGCCCTAGTCAAGGTCGGCTACCGCGGCCCCAAGGCTGCAAGGGGCCTTCACCCGTCAGGCTACACCGATAACATCGTCTACAACATTGCGGATCTTTCCGGCCTTGACGCCAAGAAGGACGCAATAAGGCTTGCGCGCACCGTTGGGAGCCGCAAACGCAAAGATATAATCGAACAAGCTGCCAAATCTGGCTTTAAAATCCTGAATGCAGGCAAGCTTGCACCAAAGAAGGAAGAAGAAGACAAAGAAGAGGAGGAGGCCGAGTAAATACACTTGGTAGTCAATATACGCAAAAAGCGCGAGCTCGTCGCAAGGATCCTCGGCGTAGGCGTAAACCGAGTGCGCTTTGAGCCGGACAAGCTTGAAGATGTCGCCGATTCTATCACCCGCGACAACATACGCTCGCTGGTCAAGAGCGGCGCCATATGGACCGTCAAGCCAAAGGGTACTTCAAGGGGCAGGGCGGAAGCAAAGCGCTCGGTATGGAAGGTGCACGGCAAGGGCCAAGGCTCAAAGAAAGGCAAAAAGTCCGCAAGGGTCGGCAAGAAGGAGGTGTACGTAGTGCGTGTGAGGTCTATGCGCTACCACCTTCGCGTCATGAAGGAGCGCAAAGACATCACAAACGAGATCTACTGGAGCCTCTACAAGCAGGTAAACGGAGGCCACGTCAGGTCGCTTGCTCATCTGCGCGACCTAGTAAAGGAAGCCAAGACTCGCTAGACAGGTTTTCCTTACATTTCCCTTTTTAGTTTCAATACCACCCTTTTCTTTTCAAAATCCACTATGGCGTCGCCGTAGAACTGCAGTCCTTCTTTTTCTAGGATCTCTTTTTTCATCTTTATGCCAAACCCGTAGCCTCCTATACTCCCGTCTGACGACACCACACGGTGGCACGGAACCACTATCGGGTCAGGGTTTGCGTTCATTATCCTGCCAATGGCCCTTGCCGCCCTCGGGAAGCCAAGTGCCTTTGCAAGGTCGCCGTACGTCGTAACCTGCCCTTCAGGCACAGTCTTTAGGAGATCATAGACATCACTGGAATTGAGCCGGCCGATTTTTGTCATGCGTGTATGTACACAGGCTAAACAACGCCGCCGGAGTATTTCAAACTTTCAGAATCTCGAGGCCCGTGTTTTCGGCCATCCTTATCACGCGGTCCTTATGGCTCCCCAAGCCCTTTGCGTCGAGCACAATATGCGTCACGCTCTCGGCACTTTTATCTATCATTTGCGCAAGCATCGCCTCGTCTATCGCCCCTAGCGCATGCTTGGATGCGACTGCTGCAAGCCCAAACTCTGATTCAAGCAAGAGCTTGTTGAATTTTGTAGGATAGTGCGTCCCACCGATGGCGACGCCCACCTTTTTACAGGGCTCATCAATGTTGTTGTCACCAAGCACGCCAAGGAGAGAGTCGCACATCGCCTTTGCAGCGCTCCCGTCAGCCCACTGTTTTTCAGAAGAGCCAAGCTCCACGAAAAGCACAGGCTTTTTAAGAGACGTCGGTCCGTGGTGAGTAGCCTCGATTATCACTTCATAGCCAGGCACTTGCGCATCGGTTATCGCCCTCAGGTAAGCCTTTTGCAAGCTGGGCAGGGCAATTGCCACTTCCCTTGGGTTGCCCCCAAAGGGCGCGTCTGCAGAAAAGTTGCCGGTGCAGTGGCAAGTAAGCGTTGGGATGCCGCTGTCCGAGCGGTGCTTTGAAAGAAAGACAAACGCCCGTGCGTCTGGAAATATCAGATCGAGAGTTTCTAGAGTCAAGAGGGATGCATTTGCCACATACAGCTTGGCGCGGTGCTGGGATGAGGAAAAGGACTGTCCTTCCGCTCCATCATGGCGGCCGTCAGGCGCAAAACCCAGTGTAGATTTTAAATAGCTTGCCAGGTTCGTGCCTGCAAGATCCTGACTCGAGGCGACAAGTATGAAATCTTTCAAGAGGACTACGACAACACAAGAGTAATTTAAGTAAATTTATAAATTGTATTGACTTTTCGTTTTATGGCTTATGAGCGATCCAAAAGAGGACCAAGAGGAGGATCTAGACCTATCCCTTGTCGATGATAATAATGATGACGATCAAGAATTAGAAGTAGCTCCAAAGGCCAAGGAAGTAGCAGGCAACAATGAAGCCAAGGCCGAAACAGCAGCAGCAGTGGCGGCTACTGCTACTCCTACCACGGTTCAGAGCGACAAGCCTGCGAGCGACAGCAGGTTCTTTGCCATCCGCACCACTGGGGGGCAAGAACGCATGGTAGCTGACATGCTGTACACCAAGGTCACGGCCAAAAAGATAGGGATACGCTCGGTCCTGGTACTGGACAGCTTCAAGGGCTACATTATAGTCGAGGCGCCCGACGCAAACGTAGCTTACGAAGGCCTTGCAGGCATCAGGCACGTGCGGGGCCAGATCAGGGGCGATTTGCCGTTCAAAGACATAGAGGGATACCTCATAAAGAAGCCCACGGTCACGGAGCTCAGCATCGACGACACGGTAGAGGTCATCGCCGGCCCGTTCAAGGGTATGAAGGCCAAGATAACCCGCGTCGACTATGAGAAGCAGGAGGCAACAGTCGTGCTCTTGGACTCGCCTTACCAGATACCCGTCACGGTGGATGCCAACTATTTGAAGAAGGCGGGCCACTAAAGAAGGATTAAATAAAGAAGAGGCCAGATCCAAAAGCGCGCGGCTTTATGTTGTGGTGTCGTTTGCTTGATAGTTGACCTGAACCTCAAGGGCAAGCACGCCATAGTGATAGGCGGGGGAACAGAGGGTGTCAGAAAGGTCAACGCGCTCTTGGGCCAAGGATGCAGCAAGATAACTGTGATCAGCAACCGCTTTAACAAATACCTGCGCCACCAGGAAGAGGCAGGCAAGATCGAAACGGTCAAAGCAAGGCTAAAGGACGCGAGCATACTCGACGGATACGACAGGCCATTCCTCGTGCTCGCATCCACCGATGACAGGGAGCTTAACCGCAAGTTGTGCCAGAAAGGGCGGGACAAGGGCGCGTTCGTCTATTCGGTCGATGACCCGCAGTATAGTGACTTTTCGTACGCCT
>DASZTR010000078.1:0-14594 GCA_035547955.1 Nitrososphaera sp.
CAAAGACGGTTATCCTTGCACCGACAGGGGTTTTCTGGATCTCGACTCCGCCATAACCGGCGTCCTTGAGTTGCATCCTCAAGAATTCGTCGATCTCCATGTTGCGGTACGTGTTCTTCATTACGTTCTTTACTGCGCTCATTCTGATGATACCTCCTGCGCTACAAGCTCGACATGGACGAGTGTATCGATCTTGGGGCTTGACCTGCCCATTGCCCTTGGCGAAAACCTCTCGAGCTTTGTCCCTTTGTGGACAACTGCACTTACTATGCGGAGGCGGTCAAGATCCATACCCTTGTACTCTGCGTTTGATTCGAGGTTGTCAAGGAGTCTGAGGAATTCGTTTGCCGCCTTTTGCGGGTACCTGCCCGCCGAAAAGCCGTCGCGGATGTTGGTCCTATGTGCGACTTCGTTGTGGTACCTGCGATAAGGTACTGCAATCTTTTTGGCGACAACGTTCTCTAAGAACTCGCGTGCCTTTTCGATGGACATGCCCTTGATGGCTACTGCGATCTCGCGAGAGTGTTTGTGTGAAATGCTCTTTTCGCGAATAGCGGCGCGCACGTGACGGGCCTTGTCAAAGTTTTGGAAAGAATAGGAAAATTGTGGCATGTATATATCACTTCAGCGGGACGTAGAGGCTTGACCTCGAAGCGCCGACACCTGGTGCGCCGTGCTGGACTCTCTTGTTCGTTATCGCGTATTCGCCGAGATAATGTCCGACCATTTCTGGCCTGATTGCGACTGCTGCAAATTCCTTGCCATTGTGGACGTTTATTGTGAGGCCTATCATGTCGGGTAGGATTATCATGTCGCGTATGTGTGTCCTTATCGCGCCTTTCAGCTTGCCGTCGCGTGCCAGCTTTATCTTTTCACGGAGCTTTCTCTTTTCGTCGTTCATGTACGTGCCAACGCGCTTGTCAAGCGACCTGCGCTGCCGTGAATTGAGAAGCGGCAAAAGGTTCTCTATAGACAGTGACTGTAACTGCTCGGGCGTGTAGCCCTTGAACTTGAATTCGCGTACCAACTATATCACTCTCTCCTCGGCTGCTTTTCCATTTTTAAACCTAGCGAGTATCATGTTGCTATGTTACACCAGTCCCAACTTGGTCGCAAGGTTCCTTGCGCCCTCAGGCTCTTTGAACTTGACAAACGCCTTTTTGCCCTGTATTGTGCGCGCTGTGTTGACATCTGTTACCTCTGTCTCATAGAGCACGCGCATTGCCTCAATTATCTGGTGCTTTGATGCGTGTTCTGCGACCTTGAACGAGAGCTTGTTTTCTCTCTCTATCTGGTTGAACGTCTTTTCTGTCACATATGGCGCCAGTATCACAACTGTGGCTTCTTCTGCCGTCATCGTTGTTGTCGTTGCTGCTGTTGTGCCTGACGTCTGCGCGTTTGCCGCTGTCTTATTGTTATTTTCTGTCTTGCTCATTTTATCTGACCATCTCCATTATCTTGTGCAGCGGAGCCCTGACGCCCTTAAGCTGCTCTATCGCATTCTGCGAAAATATTGTCAGCCGAACAGGCTTTGAGCCCGGAGCCAAGTCTAGGACGCTGACTTGTTTTGCCGTCTTGATCTCTACCCCCGGAACAGACTTTATCGCAAGTGCCTTCGCCTCGTCGTTTCCGACGATTATGAGCGCGCTGGTGCCGACCCTTGCCGATCTGCCCCTGCGCCTTGCAGTGCCGGAGCGGGCCTTGTGAGTTGCGCCTGCGCGCGCAAGGTCGTCTGCAAGGCCAAGAGCTGAAAGCGTCTTTATCAGATCCTTCGCCTTTGTGATTGACTCAATTTCGTTTGAAACAACCAGTGGGAGCCTGACGTCTTTTGCAAGCTTGTGGCCACGGCCTTCCACCAAGTCGCGCCTAGCAGTTGCAGCAATTGCAGAGCAAAGGCCAAGCAGCTTTTCCTTGTGGTTGATCTTTTTGTAAACGTGCTTCCATGATTCTGGCGGATGTGCAACTCTTCCATGCCTTACGCCTGCCACGCCTGCGGCCTGTCCTGCCCTTGGGAACCCCTCGCCACGGGCCCTTGCGAGACGCGCAATCCCGAGGCCGGTGTTTCGGGATTCTGCAGAAACGTTCTCGCCTGCGCCGGGGTAGCGGCCCTGTCTTTGGTAAGTATGTGATGCAAGGTTGACATACACTTTGTGGATTACTTCTGGCCGGTATGGCGTATCAAAGACGATTGGAAGCTCGACATTTCCCGCTTCCTTGCCGTCAATGCCAATTATTGTTGCTTCTATTGTCATGTTACTGGACGACTACCTCCAAGACTTTTGGCTCTTGCACCTTCTTTGGAAGGTTGCGCAGTGGTTGCCTCATCTTTATCAGGCGCTTTGGAACGCCCGGCACCGAGCCCCTCACTACGATGTAATCGCCTGTGACGAGCCCAAAGTGTTTGAAGCCCCCTCTGGGGTTGATGGGGCTCTGCTGTCCGTCCTTTTCAGTGTTTGACATTATCAATATGCGCTTGTTGTATTCAGTCCTCTGGTGGAAACCCCGCTGGCCCTGCCTTGCGACTGTGTACATGACTACTGCGGGGGATATTGGACCTAGCGTGCCTACTGCGCGCACGCTCTTTCTTGACTTGTGCTGCTTGCGCTTGACGCCAAACCTGGTTATCGGACCTTCTACACCCTTGCCACGTGTAATGCCAAGGACGTCTACGTTCTGGCCGTTCTGGAAGACATCGCTTGCCTTCATTTCCTTGCCAAGGATGCCCTTGAGGTATTCAAACTGCGCTTTAGCGTCCTTGCCGGAAACTGCCAACTCAAAAACAAAAGGTTTTTTCTGGGAGATGCCGACTGCACTTGGAGAAACTGCAACGACTGCCATGATGGAGCTTGCCTGCGCGACCTTGGCCTCCGCCTTCGCCATCGCGTCGTCGGCCTGCTTTATGTCGACTTTGCGCGACATTTCTTTTGGCAGATCCTTTGCATAAACGTCAAATATGGCGTGCTGCCCGTACAGGTCTGCCCTGTAGGCGCGGATGCCGATTACCTTCATCGGCGGAGTCGCGATGACCGTAGCAGCATTTAGTAGCTGCTTGCCAAAATTCGGAGTCTTTTCTCTGTCGTCGATGGTTAGAACGTGTATACCGCCAGCCTTGAAACCTGCAAACCCCAACAGAGAGCTTTTTTCTCCCGCCATTTGCGGCCAAGTGCGGACCCTCGCTTCGAGGCTCCTTGCCCTGGCCCTCGGGCGGAAGGCTACGCTACCCCTTCTTGGGGCGCTATACTTGCGATGACCCATAAGTAACGCAACAGTCTTGCGTTTCCTTTTATAAATTATGCAGTGAAAAAAGCTAGTTCTTGGACAAAATGGAGCTGTTAAGGATTGCAAGCGACCCGAGGATCGCTTCTTCAAGACGCACCGTTTCAGTGGCCTGAGCCGGAAACATGTTCACTACAAACTCTGCTGCTCGCAGGTTTGCTACGCCTTCTTTTGCGAGGATCTCGTGTACGCCATACCTTGGCGCCCCAAAAATGACAAGCACGTTTTCGCTAGCCTTGACGCGCTCGCCAAGCCTGACTTCCACATTTTTAAAATAGCTCCCTTTTCTCGACGTAATGACGGCGACGGTAGTCTTTTTTTCCATGCTGCCTAGCAGCTTCGCCACGGAAGGCACTTCTTTGACTTCATAGCCCCAGTATTCTGAAATGTCCGAGTCTGTCGCCTCAACAGCGCGCAGGCGCGGATACGGCTGTGTGAACCTGACATTTACTTTCTTGCCCTCGAAGCCCTGCCCGTCAAACTGGACGAGCGAGCCTAGGCCCGCCTCTACGAACAGAGCACCCTTTACCTTCACGATGACTCCTGTGCGCACATCGCCAGCCCTGACCTTCTTGATGTCCAGTGCGGGCCTGTGGTGCGGCGCCTTTATCGGATGCATTATCCCTGCAAATTCCAACTGCGGAATCCTTGGATATATTATCTTGCGAAGGTATTGCGGCGTGTCAAGGTAGCGTAGCACCGTGCGCAGAAGCATAGGGTCTTCATTTTCAAACTGCGAGAGCGGGTCATGGTAGATGTAGATGCGCTTTACACGGAATATCGAGCAGGCGCGCGCGAACTGAGCTATCTTAATACTCTTGTCGCGCTTAGTCTGCTCGTCTGACAATGAAGAGTCCGGTATTGCCACCCAGAGGTTTTGCATGTCTCTTTTTTTTCTAGACTTTATTTTATTCATTGAGGAGTTCTTCAACTATGGTCTGTAAGTGGCCAGTCGCGCCAAAGAGGTTGTGGCGCAGGTTGCCCTTTTTGTCTATTACAAGTGAGGTTGGAGTCCCGCGCATTGCATACTCCTCAAATGTCTTGGCGGAGTATTCCTTTCCTTTCAGGTACATTCTCACGCGCTCTATCATTATCTGCCTGTCCTTTTCGCTGTAGGAGCGAAAGTCAGGCACATTTGCCTCTATCACGTCCATTATCTTGCTTTGAGTTATCTGGCCGCCTTCCTTCTTTAGCAGGTCCATGCAGACAGGAAAAGGTATCTTGTACGGCAGCTTGTTGCCCTCCTTCAGCTGGCCGTACATCGAAAGAGCCTTGTGCGTCTCGCCAATGACTTCCCCTGTGGTCAACAACTTCTGGAGGTTTTCAAGCGTATTCTTGTCATAATCTTCAAACGCGGTGGCCATGCCGAGGACCGTGAGGCCGCCATCATGATATTTGTTATAAAGCTCTATGGCCTCTGGAAGGCCGTACATGAAGCAGCCGGGGCAGTTTACCTGAAATACCTCGACAACTACCACGTTGCCCTTTTCTTGATCGATGTTAGTGGGCTTGCCCTGCACCCATGTATTAATGTGCAGGTTTGGAGCCTTCGTGCCTACTCTTACTGCCATATGCAGCGTATGCTAATCCTTGTGTCTCTAAATTAACCTTACCCGGATTTTCAGGCCGAACGCCTGCTCGCCCTTTCCTTGGCAGCAGCCGCGTATTTTTCCAGTTCCTCGTCCTCAACCTTGCGCATTGCCTTTGTCTGAGTATCAATGATCGCCATCTTTAGGTGCTTGGTGCTAGACTTGTCTTCACTGACGAGGTAGATGCACTCGACAGCCAGAGAAGCCGCATCTGCAAGAGAAATATCAGGCTTGTACGACTTTTCGAGGAAGTCAGTTACTTGGTCACTTCCTGCTCCTATTGCCATTGCGTCATAGCCAATGTAAGTGCCTGACGGATCTGTGAGGAACAGGTTTGCGCCATTCTTGTCAACCCCTGCAAGCAACAGCGCGACGCCAAAGGGCCTCACACCCGCGTACTGGGTGAACTGCTGTGCCATGTCGGCGATATTCTTGGCAACGCCCTCCACATCTACCGGCTCGTCGTAAATGAGCCTATTACTTTGGGCAAAGAACCTTGCATGGTCTACCTGGGTTCTTGCATCCGGGATATAGCCTGCTGCAGCGACGCCGATGTGGTCATCGACTTGGAAGATCTTTTGGGTCACGTTATTAATCTGGAGCTTTCTAGTCTTCTCCTCAACTGCGAGGACGACGCCTTCATTTGCCTTTATCCCTATGGCAAGGGTTCCACGCCTTACTGTCTCAATAGCGTATTCTACTTGGTAAAGCCTGCCGTCTGGCGAAAACACGGTAATTGCTCGGTCATAACCTGCTGCTGCTGGTAACAATTCGAGCTAATTTGCCCCCGCCGTTTAATTTAAGTTTACCTAGTTTTTCACATCGCTAATCAAAATGAGGAGATATTGTCTTGGCGTTAGAAGAAACTTGGTTTTGAATGATGAGAAAAAACATAGGCACAAAGAAAGTAAGAAAAAATGAAGCTAGGGGCCCTTTCAGGCGTTAAGGCAGCTTGCTTTCGTCGCGCTGGAAGCGGCAGAATGGAATGCAACACGCGTGACATCGTTGTGGAGGTAATGCACGCTTGCTGCTCCTGCAAGAATCGAATATGCACATGCTACAGCAGATACAGCAACCGTCGCAATGGCAAAGGCAGCCAGCGTCGGGTGGTTGTACATAAAGTCTTCTAGTCTTTGCTTGAACGTCATATGTCTATCTGTGCTGCTAAAGGACACGCCCGGCTAAATAAGAATTGCTTGGCGGTGTTCTGCCAGTTCTTCAGCCGTTGTGGATATTCAAGGACAATACTTGAGAGCAATCGACACAAATTGACAACATCGGGTAAGGAGATTATTTTTATTCAATAATAGGTACATATTTGTATATACATGCGCGTGTGTGCGCGTTTCCAGCAATCTACTACCACTACAAGCGTAGTTGTAGGGTGAGGTAGATAGCTAGTCAGTTGTTTTATTCTATAGTTAGTTCTTTTATTCTTGCGTGTACACATCTACAAACATCATATACATATGCAGAAATACGCGTGGTACGCAACGCCTGCGTCGGCAAGCAGAGAGAGAAAGAGAGAAACCAGCCAAGAGAAAAAGCAGCATGGCCAAAGAGTGCGCTGTCAAATTGTGTCGATTGCTCTCAAGCATAATATCTTTGAGTGACAACAGCAGCGACAACAGCCAAAGATTTGGCAGAACCCTTGATCGCGCCTCTGGTACTATACAGGATTGACTTTAATAACGCAAAGGATGGACATAGCGATACATATCTTGTTGCAAGATGAGATCGCGTTCTTTGGCCACCCAAACGTTCGATCTCTGCACGCTAGGACTGTCGAGATTACAAAAGAGGATCATCTGACGCTCAGGGGGGACTGCATAATAGGAGTCAGGGCTGAAAAGGCGTGCGCAGACATTGGTGAAGAGATGAAGCGCAAGCTGGCAAAGAGCGACTCGTACGTGAAAATAGAGATAATTGTGGGAAACGACGCCTATGAAATAAGTGGCACTGGCGATGAGCGCCTGACACTCCAGAACAATCATGACATAGTGATCCGCAAGACAAATTTCGTCTGCCCGCGGACCCTTTCTGTACGGTGCGACAGAGCATCATCTGATATACCGCGCAGAATGGTCGAGGCCTTGCAAGACCATCTTACAAGGGGCATCTTTCGCATAACAATCGAGTAGTGGTCAGAAGTGGCGTTCCTCTGATACTATTACTTCTTTTGCCTTGCCACCTCTTCTTTGCTTTCTTGCTTTTCAATAGCTTTTGCAATGGCAGCGCTGATTATTTCGAGGGCGAGAAACTCTTCACACCTGCCGTCTTTGCCAAGTGACAAAAAGCGCTTGTCGCCCTGCAAGCTCTTTAGAACTTTTGCAAGCTTGCCGCTCGTGTCGTCAATTAGACGTGACGCCTTGCTGTCCAGGTCTGCCGGAGCCTGACAGTCAAACACTCGCAGAGTGGCAGAATAATACTTTGTCACCGCACCCCTCGCTTCGACCATCCTTACGACCTCTATCAGCCCTGCCCTCTTGAGGGTATCGAGGTGGTGCCTGATCGTTGTCGTAGCTTTTTGGAAGCCTTCGTTACCCAATGCCCTCGCAATTTCTTCTGCGTTCATGGGCCTATGACTTAGAAGCTCCAATATCTTCATCCTTGCCGGGTCGCTTAGGCCCTGAGCGGCCAGGTGGTTCAAGGTGGTCACGCGCTTTATTTTTACGTCCTTTTGAAACAGTGCATCTGTCATAAATGTGTGTACATGCAAAAGACTTCCTATCTGTAGTAAAGCGCGTCTGTATGATTGTTTTGCCTTGGTTGTTAATAATAATCATGTTCCTCGTTGTGCTCCCGTGCAAATAGAATAGATACTAATGTAGTCAATTTTAACTTCTAATTCAGAAATGCTACCGGGATTATGGTAACGTTATGATAGTTCATGGAGGGCAGCGCGTAAAAACGGTCCTGCCGGCAATGGGCTACCCATACAAGCATGCAGCATGCCCAAAAGAGCGCCAAAATCATACAGAAAATTGAGCGGTTAAAGCGGCTTGCCGCTTATGCGCTCATATGCAAGCATGTAGCGCCTTGAAAGCTCTGCAGCTATTTCGGCTGCAATTGTGGGCGGTTCGGGCTTCTTGCCTTCCTTGGCAAGCCTGTCTATCTCTGCCTTAAAACCTGTTTTTACAAGCCAGTCGCGCAACAGCTGCTTATCGTATGCCTCTTGCATCTTGCCCGGAGAATATTCAGCCTTGGGCCAGAGCCTGTATTCGTCCGGCCCAAGCGAATCGCCAAGGACTATGTCGCCGATCTCATCACGACCAAACTCGAACTTGACATCTGCCATGATAAAGCCCGCCTTTTCTACTATTGCCCTCATCTTTTCATAGAGTGAAATTGATGTTTTCTCAAGGAATTCGTAATCGCCTTTTGAAACAAGACCCATAGATATCGCCTGGTCTTTGCTGATCGGCATGTCATGTTCTTCGGATTTTGTCGTCGGGTCAAATATTGGCCGGGGCAGTTTGCCGGCCATGACGGGCTTGTAGTCTGCCGGCAAGTCTTTGCCAACGTGCTCTTTGAAGCGGTCTGAAAAACTCCCATAGAAATACCCGCGCACCACGCATTCCATTGGAATCATGGTCAGTTTTTTTACTAGCATTTTGTCCTTGTCCTGCACGCGTAGCATGTGGTTTGGCGTGCAGAGGGAGTCGAACCAGAACTGTCCAAACCTGCACAGGACTTCGCCTTTCCTAGGTATAGGCGTTGCCATCATGACGTCAAAAGCCGATACCCTGTCAGAAAAGTGAAAGAGGATGCTGCTATCATCAAGCTCGTAGATATCCTTGACCTTGCCCCTGCGGATGAGCCTCAACGCCGGTTAGTCGGGTGCTATGTCATATCTGCTTATCTGTTATTATTTTATTTTGAAAGGCTTTTAACAGCGCATGCACGAACCAACGTCGGCTTGTTCAAGAGCGACGCGCTTTCTATGGTACGACAGACGTGTATCGGGATAATCGGCGGTGGACAGCTTGGTAAGATGATTGCGCACGAGGCAAGGCGCATGTCATTCAAAGTAATAGTGCTTGACCCCACCGAGGGTTGTCCCGCATCAAAAATAGCCGACGAACAGATTATTGCCGATTTTAAGGATGAATCCGCAATTATGAAACTGGCAGAGAAATCCGATGTCCTTACCTATGAAATTGAACTGGCAAACTCCTCCGCGCTCAAACAGCTTGAGGAAAAAAACTATCCTGTCAGGCCGGCTCCTGAAACCCTGCGCATAATCCAGAACAAGTACCGCCAAAAGTCATTTCTAAAAGAGCACAAGATAGCAGTCCCCGACTTTGAACTCGTACTTTCTGAAGAGCACCTGCAAGGGTTATGCAAGAAATTCGGCCTCCCCGCAGTGCTAAAGGCTACAGAAGACTCGTACGACGGACGGGGCAACTTTATGATAACATCGTGGGCAAAGGTGCACGAGGCCTACGAGTATTTCAAGGGAAAAGAAACCATGCTGGAAATGTTTATTCCCTTTGCAAAAGAGGTATCGATTATGGTGGCACGGAATCCCTCCGGGCAAATAGAGTCGTTTCCAGTTGCTGAAAATATTCACAAAAACAGCATACTTGACACTACGATTGCGCCGGCGAAGTTGAGTCGCAAGGTTGAGCAGAGGGCAATAAAGATGGCAAAGAGGATCATGCAAGTGCTGCATAGCGCCGGCATCTTTGGGATCGAAATGTTTGTGACAAAAAATGGTGATGTGCTGATAAATGAGATTGCCCCCCGCGTCCACAATTCTGGCCACTATACCAATGAGGCGTGTTCTGTTTCGCAGTTTGAGCAGCATCTGAGGGCGGTGCTCGACTTGCCGCTGGCAAAGCCCAAGCTCCTGTCACCGGCGGCCATGATAAATATACTCGGCCCTGAAGGATTTGACGGCACCTATGCAGTCACCGGACTTGACGCGATGATGAATGTACCCGGGGCAGAACTGTATATCTATGGGAAAAAGGAGTCCAAGCCTCGCAGAAAGCTCGGCCACATCACCGCCACCGGCAGAACTACAAAGGATGCCTTGGCAAGGGCTAAAAAGGCTCGCAATGCTATCAAGCTGGTGCCGGATATCGACGCGAGATGAAATTCATTTGGTAAAAAAACCGCTTGTAGGCATCATCATGGGGAGCGATTCTGACCTGCCAATCATGAAAGAGGCGGCAGAATTTCTCGACTCGTTTGGAGTTCCAAGTGAAGTGACCATAGTGTCTGCGCACCGGACTGCAAAGCGCATGTATGATTACGCGAGAGGTGCCAAGAAGAGGGGCATAGAAGTGATAATTGCAGGCGCAGGCGGGGCGGCCCACCTACCCGGTATGACCGCAGCGCTCACTCCTCTGCCTGTGATAGGCGTCCCGATAAAGACCAAGAGCCTTGACGGCATTGACTCGCTGCTTTCGATAGCGCAGATGCCGCCTGGCGTCCCTGTTGCCACGGTGGCGATAAACGGTGCCAAGAATGCCGGCATACTCGCATGCCAAATACTTGCAGCCAAACATCCCGCAGTGGCAAGAAAGGTAGAAGTATTCAAGCAGGAGATGGAAGGTTCGGTGCTCAAAAAGGCCCAGTCGCTTGAAGAAATGGGACTGGGTAAGTACTTGGCAAAGAAATAACAAAAGCTCGTCCTTATAAAAGGAATCGTCAATTGCAGCAGTAGAATTTATTTGGCTGCTCCCAATACATCTTGGCGTGGAGCAAGAAGAACATTCTATCCATCAGTCCCACGGAGATGATTCGCACGAGAATCATGGGCACGACGACGGCGAGCCCATAATAGTCAAAAGGATGGCACCAAACGAGATGCTGGCAAACGACTTGAGCCAACACGGCATCATCGCAGAGCCGGTTGTACTGGGAACTCATCCAGTTGAAAGCGGGCCATGCTACAGCCACATGTTCGGCATGAATTCCAAGTTCACCACTAACAAGGGCATCATAAGAGTCAGAGGCAAGAACTTTGACCTTGTCCAGGTGCTCCAGAAACACTAGCAGGTGATGTATGCGTCATGAGGCAAGACTCGATGCCGCTTCCGTACGGGGCGCTGGACTATTACCAGATACATTATATCGTCGAAACGGGCGACGACATCAACACACAAAAGTTCCTTGCAAAATGCGAGCCCATAACCAAAGGCCATTTCTCAGAAAAGAGGGTCGCGGCGGTCAAGTGGACGGGGGCAAGTGCGTTTGCAGACAGACTGCAGCAGGATGAGCGCCTTACAGAGCTGCTAAAGCAGGTGCTCCTGCACGAGCGCGAGGTCCGAGTCGACCCGCTTGATGGACACGTGAGGATCTACGGCAGGTGGAACCACGAGGAGAACTTGAAGGCAAACACTGTGATGGTCGAGATCGCGGACATTATCGCCGCCCATATCAAGGCTGCGCTCTGACTCTCTCTTTATCTTTCGCCTCCTTTTCTTGGGCTTCTTGTATTTCCCTGCCATTTTTGCCAACAATAATTCAAGCTCAAACGATACTCTCAATACCGACCCAGAAATACCTTTAATAATCGTGTACAGGTTTCTTGCAACCTGAGAATATATTTATGAGTAGTTTGAAATTTGATGGTAAAACCGTTGTTGTCACCGGAAGCGGCACCGGCATAGGACAGGCAATAGCCAAAAGGTTTGCCGAGGCTGGCGCCAACATTGTCATAATGGGCAGGCGCAAAGAGCCTCTTGACCAGACCGCCAAGATACTGGATGATATCATAAAAAAAGCCGGCTCAAAAGGCCGAGTTGCCACCTTTTCTGGGGTTGACGTCTCTGACGAAGAAGGCATCAATACGATGTTTGAGGGAGTCAAGAAGCAGTTTGGCAAAGTAGACATTATCGTCAACAACGCCGGCATTTCAGGGCCAGTAACGACCTTTACAAACGCAAGCGTCAAGGATTTCCGCGAGTGCGTCGCAATACACCTGACAGGTACTTTCTGGACCTCTACCGCAGGCGTGAAAGCGATGGAGCGTGGCGGCAAGATAATCACCATATCGACGTTCTTTTCCGAGGAAAACAGGTACGAGCAGCGCCCCTATCGCTTTAGGACTCCGTACACCGCTGCGCAGGGCGCCAAAAACCGTCTTGCAGAATGCCTTGCATGGGAGCTTGCAGAAAGCGGCATACACTCAATTGCCACTAACCCCGGGCCGGTACACTCTGACAGGATATACAAGACCGTCTATCCAAAGGCGGCGGCCGAGTTCCTGCGCGTTGGAGGCTATCCGGGCCTCTCGTCAACAGAGGTCGAAGTTGTGACCGCAAAGGCCTTGCCGTACCTTGGAGACGCAGAGGATATCGTGAAAAAGGCGTGCAGAGATGCCGCGACTGAAATCGCGTCAAGACGCGGCGAAAAAGAAGGATTAAACGTATCCAAGCTTGCAGAGATTGTCGCCGGCGCTCTTTCCAAGATGCAGGAAATAGCAGAGAAAATCCAGGCCAACACGAGCAAAATGATAGTGGACGGCGAGTTCCTTGCACAAGACGACGTCGCCGAGATGGTGCTGACCCTCTCGGACGAAAAGATAAGTAAGTTGATAAACGGCAGGTTGATACCCAACGACCGCGTGTTTTATCCTGTAAAGCCAGTAGTCGGCACAGGCATAGACATACTCCCTGGCTCCGAACTTAAAGGCAAGGTGATAGTGTTGACCACCACATCGTCATCTGCCAAGGACATCGAGCGCGTAAAAAAGGTCGCAGGAATAGCGCAGGTCGCGGGGGCAAAGCAGGTCATAGTCCTTTACCGCAACAAGGTAGATGAAGCTCATTTCAACGAGTTCCACAGCCACGCAATCGACTTTCTCGACGAGACCGCGGTAAGGCGCATACTCAACACCGCCAAGACGCACTTTGGTCAAGTCGACGCCGTAATACACTTTACCGGCGATTATGACTACAACTCGGCGTTCAGTACGATGCCGCGCAAGCAGTGGGAGGGCCTCGTCGACAAATTTATCTATATTCCCGCAACGCTGGTAAAGGAATCGGTTATTGCAATGGCTCCCGAGGGCGCACTCGTCGAGCCGGCCAAGTTCAAGGGAACCCGGGGAACAGTAACGATAGTCGGCCCTGACGCCCCAGTCGGCAGAAGGATATCGGGTACGCTCCGCGCCCGCGCAGACGTGTTCCGCGGGGCGCTACGGCCATACACGGCGACTACAAACCAAGAGCTTGGCGATGTGCTGGGCTCAAACATAAAACTGCACCTTGTTCTTGCGGGGAACAGCGAAGGGGCAGAGCCAAACGCGGACAGATTGCACGCCTCCATCCTGAGCCTTGCGGCAGGCGCTGCGCTCAAGCGCAATGAGGCAATTTTCTACGTCGACGAGGCGAAAAACTGACCTATCTTCTTTCTTCTTCCCTTTCTACCTTTTTCTTGAATGTCATATTCTTTATAGCTTTACGCCGAGCCCTTCAAGGATAAAAGTCACTGACACAGCCACAAGCACGACGCCAAGCATCCTTCGGAGGAGTGTCTCCCTTGTATTTTTTGACCACCTGGCTCCAACCTGCGCGCCAATAAAAGCTCCTGCAGAAAGCGCCACTGCGTACAGATAGTTTGGATTGCCCACTAGAGCATGTGTGAAAATCCCTGCAAAAGATGTTATCATGAGCGCCATCTGCGACGTTGCTGCCGCACTGTGCATGGTCATGCGGTAGATGAGGAGCATCACCGGCACGAATATTGTGCCGCCGCCCACGCCAAAGAGGCTCGATATTATGCCCGCTCCAAACGTTATTGCAAAGACCGCAACATGCTGCACTATGGACATTTCGTGCTGCCTTTTCTCCTTCAGTATGGAGCTCTTGAACATGACATACATCCCGACTGCCATTAGCAGTATGCCAAAGTACAGCTTGAACTCTGCGTCTGATATGCCCTTTGAAATGAACACTCCGAGCACCGCGCCTGGCACAGCGGCTATGGCTAGCTGGACTGCGCGCTTGTAGTCGATCCTCTTTTGGCGCGAGTACGCCACCGTAGAAGATACACTCGTTGACGTAACCGCAAAGAGACTGGTGGCCGCGGCTTCTGAGTGCTGGAGTCCCATGAATGTGAGGATCGGAACCATGACTATGCCGCCGCCCACGCCGAGCATAGAGCCTAGAGTGCCGGCTCCAAGGCCCACCACTACAAGTGCTATGATGATGACGGCTGTCGTGTCAAGCAAAGGCTAGAGCCTGTTTTTAGATTACGATTCCTTAAAATTCTAACTCTAAGGTCCGTCCTTCCATACGTTTAGGACTGCAATCACCTGCGTACCAGCTACTCCGGGAATCGCCTTTATTTTGCTTGCAACAACAT
Source organism: Nitrososphaera sp. (assembly GCA_035547955.1). Classification (GTDB taxonomy): domain Archaea; phylum Thermoproteota; class Nitrososphaeria; order Nitrososphaerales; family Nitrososphaeraceae; genus Nitrososphaera. The sequence continues at coordinate 14,187 of DASZTR010000078.1, forward strand.
CTGCGAGGTCGCTTGGGCTCTTTGCCCTGACCTTCAACAGCAGGTCGCCGTATGTATGCGTCTCGTGCACCTCTGCGACTGCATCAAGCACGACAAGCCTTTTTGCTACTTCTGTGACCCTGCCCGAAGCAGCGTTGAGGAGTACGAACGCAATGACGCCCTGCCCAAGAGCCATCGGGTCTATGGAAACCGTGAATCGGCGTATCACTCCGAGCCGGCGCAGCTTGTTGACCCTGTTCCTAATCGTCCCCTCTGTGACCTGCAGCATCGCTGCCATCTTGACTGCGGGTGTGGAGCTGTCCCTCTGCAAGATGCCAAGCAGACTTATGTCCAACTCGTCGATATCTTTGGCAGCCTGCACCACGGGTCGGATATGTGTTATGCCTGCTTGCGCTTTATAGTTTTGTT
>DASZTR010000079.1:0-4712 GCA_035547955.1 Nitrososphaera sp.
GGCCTATCCTGGCGCTCTGCCTTACCGTATATTTTAGCTTCATGCCAGGGTAGAGGAAGTACGGCATCACGGTTATCGCCTCCGCTCCTGCGTCAATGCATTTTTTGACGCCCTCTTCTATAAACGGCGGCAGCACTTCGAGAAAGCAATAGTCGGCAAAGTCGTATCCTGCCCTGGCCTTGGCAAGCGCGCATATCTCCTGCAGCTCCTGCTTGACCTCAGGTTCCCTGCTCCCCCTGTCGACGATAAGGAGCGCTCTCTTGTTTTTTTTCAACACCTAACGAGGATACTTATGAATCGCCTGGGATAAAATAGCTTACTCGCTACTATTGTCGAATGTTGTTATCCTGCAGACGGCCACCGTGAGGTTTGGGGGAAACTTTTGTTTCTGCACTACCAGTTCGCCCTTTGAGTCCAATATAGCTGAAGCCTCTGACACGCTTGCCGTCCCCTCGAACTTTTGCACTGCAGGGGACGGGTTTGGCACCTCCACCTTGGCCAGTTCTTCTTTCTTGTAGATCCGGACCTGCAAGCCATGCTTTCCTGCAAACTCGTCTAGCCCCTTGACCCTTTCCCCGCGGTCGACGCTTGCAATGTTGCGCACGCTCTTTATCGCCAGCCGATTTTCCTCAAAGACAGCGTTAAGTCCGGATTCTATGGTTTCCTTGTTCGTGTTCCAGTGCAGCCCAATTCCAACTACGAGTGTCTTTGGTCTGTACACAACAGACTTGGTCAGTATGTCCTGATCCATTATTGCTCTGTCTGTGATGACAAGGGCCGCCTTGAAATCAGAAGAACGAATGTCGCATATGTCATTTACGGCAATGACGTTTTTTGGGAGCTGTGGGCCGTGCCACCAGCTGCGCTCGCCGGCATCCTGGTACAGGGCTATTTTTTCCTCGTTTACCATGAGCGCGCTCACCCTTGTTACGTTGTCGAAATTATCGATGGTCCAGCCAAACTCTCTGCCTACAAGGTCGACTGCGATGGTCTCATTTACGTCTGCAGCCGTAGTTATTACGGGCTTGGCGCCAAGGAATGAGGCGATGAGACGTGCAAGTGCGTTTGCGCCGCCGAGGTGGCCTGAAAGCGTGCTGATGACATAGTTTGCCTTGTCATCGATCACAATCACTGCAGGATCGCTCTTTTTGTCCACGAGGTACGGCGCAACCATGCGGATGACCGCGCCGAGCGAAAACACGCATATCAGCGCGTCGTGCGACCGGAATAGGCCTGCGACAAGCTGCGTGCTCTGCTCTGAAAACCAGTGGATGTCAGCGCCGCCGTCGCTGTGCTTTGCTGGGACATAGACCTCCACTTCAGGCATCCTGTCCTTTATCTTACGGGCTATTTCGATGCCATGTTTTGTGATTGCAACTATGGCCGTTTTGTCGGGCAAGGCAGAGTTGTGCAGATCGCAATGGAAATTAATCTTTGCGCTCAAAGTATCCTCGTCCGTCAACATAATGTCGCGCAAGTGATTCCCAATATCTGCTACTTCAAGACCATGATCCTGTAGTATTCATTTTTATATACAGTGTTGTAATACGTCGCAAGATCGTCCTGACGGCCGAGCCAATAGTTTGTAGTGTTTATCGCGTCTGAGCCAGGATGTGTAGTTATCACTATCCACCGGTCATAAGACCACGGCTCCTTGAACGAGGTCTTCCACGTGCTCGGCTCGATGATTTCGTCAAAATTCCGCAGAGCTATCCCGCTTGTTATCATCACCCTTTGCTCCAGTCCGGAACCTGTCAGGATCATGATATTTCCGTTGCCGTCGTACAGCGACTTTAGCGCCTCTCCAGTCTTTATCGCAAGCTGGTTCTCCTTGACAAAGTAGCCGCCTTTTGCATCGTCCATCGTGACAACTGTGGAAAAGGCAAGGACAGACAATTGGGACGCAAAAAGTGCACCGACTGTGGCAACGACGACCAGAGTGCGCCTTTTATTATCAACATTGCCATTTTCATCCCTCTTCTTTGCCATTCTGCTGTTGTAAATCTTGGCAAGGAATATGCAAGCCATCACTATCACCACAGGCGACAGGAGAATCAAGAATCGGGAGTTGAACCAGTACGACATTTCGCCAATCCCTACTAGCAGCGATATGAGGGTGAACAACGGAGGGAGCGCCAGAAATAAAAGCATGATCTTTTTGCCGTCAATACTGGCCTTGCGGAAAAAATAATACCCTGCTGCCCCTGCCCCAAGCAAGACAGGGCCGTACATCGCAAGCGCGGTGACTCCGTAAACAGACAAGACGTTCATCGGCTGCAGGAACAAGAATTCGCGAATCGGCCGGTGCTGCGCGTACCACGAAGCAGAATAGTATTGCGCGTCGCTAAACTCAAACGCGTTCCCATAGTGGTATTGGTTCCAGGTGAGCCAGAACACAATGCTAGACAGTGAGATAATGGAGGCAAGCAGGACAAGCACCGCCTTCTTTTTCTGGTCGTCGTGTTCTTCAGGGTCTTCTTTGTCTACATCCTTTTGCTTTTTTATCGCGAACACGCCGGCGACGATTACCAGAAAGATTGGGAGAAACCAGCCCTCATACTTGCACAGGGTGGCAAAGGACAGAAAAACCGAGCAAAGTATCAGGTTGCGAAGCCTGTTGCCGTTCTGGTACCACATCTGAAAATAGTATGCAGAGGCCACAAAAAACAGCATAAAAGGAGCTTCGGTCATAGAAGTCAGACCAAGGTACAAGATATTCGGGTTTGTTGCATAGAGCAGCGCGCCGGAAATGGCCGCAAACGACGGCACGATGACAGCGGTACCAGGTATTTTCAGCACCTTTACAATCTTGTAGAGAAACACAGAAGTTAGGGCAAGGCAGGGCAGGCTCAGCGCTAGGCCTGCATAGCCAGTAGTAAAGAGCGGATCCACCATAGCAAATGGAAAGAGCAGAAAATGCGGGAGGGGCATCCACACGGTGCCAATCTGCCCGAGTCCAGGGTTTTCACCCCAGTCTGCCAGCTTTCTGGATGCGACCAGGTGCGAGACGGCGTCCCAGTAATAGAGTAAGGAGTACTTGTCAACTGCGAAATACAGGTAAAACGCGACAGCCAGCCCGATGGCTATGACGGCCAGAAAAATTATTATGGGCTCTCGCCGTCGTCTGCTGACTGCCATTTGCAGCATGTATCTGTCTACGTACATCCTGAGAAGAGACATCAGATAAAAGCATTGTCAAGTCTGGTATTGTCATGCACATTATTGATGTTTCCGTGATTGTTAGCGTCATCCAGACGTAGGCTAATTTCTAACGTTGCAGCAAAAAACATTTTTTTGCTGACGACGATAGTAAGGACAAGAAGCGGCCCTGCAAGGTCAAAGTTAAAAGAACGGTCGTGCGATGTATGCATGCTTACTTGAGCAAAATGCCAGTCCAACTAGATGACACAGACGTTGCGATCCTAAAATCGCTGATGGAAGACGGGCGTAAGTCCTTCCGAGCAATATCCAGAGAGATCAAGGTGAGCGCGCCCACCGTCAAGGCGAGGTACGAGCGCTTGGTCAACATTGGTCTCATCAAGGCCATCAGGCCGGAGATAGACCTGTCCAAGATAGACAGGAAAAAAGGCAAGACCGGCGACATGTTCCAAGAGCTAAGGAATCAGAGAAAACACTTTCATGTTCGAGTCGGCGGTGGCATGAAGGTAAAACTGAAATGCGACTTTTGCGGCGGGCCTGTCCAAGGCAAGCCCCATGTTCTCAGGTTTGCAAAGTTTGAGCGGTTCTTTTGCTGCGTCCAGTGCAGGGCATCGTACAAGGAGAAATATGGTCGCAGGATAGAGATGCTGAAAAAGCAAAGTCAAAAAGAAGAATGAGGATAGCGCGCAAGAATTTTGCCGTCAAAGTCAAACATGACTATTTCAAGTGCCGCAAGCTGGCCCTTTGAATGATCATACATCTGCTCGTACACCTTTTTGCATAGCAGGTCAAAAAAGCCGAAGACGTTGTTTTTTGCCACTATCTCGCCGGCATGCCGGGCGGTGTTTGCCTGCCGTACCTCCGCGATAACTGGCGCAGGCGCGCCGCACTGCTCTGCGAGGCCGGCCATAAAGTCCAGGCTGACGTGAGAGCCCCGCACGTGTGTCTGCTTTACCCCCATCGCCATCTTGGTCAGTTTCCCGATAAAGCCGGCGATGACTGCTTTTTTGATGCTGTCCTTCCTTGCCGCACACTGCTTGATGGAGTAGCCGGCAAAGTCGCCCATCTGCACAAAGCTGTGGTCGGGCAAACCAGGAAACAAAGCCTTTGCGAAATCCTCGCTCCTGCCACCAGTGGTCAGGACGACGGTGTCGGCTCCCATCGCAATGGCTACGTCAAGGCTCTGCCGTATTGCTGCTGCAAACGACGCGGTGGAATAGGGGAGCACTATCCCGGTCGTCCCGAGTATCGAGATGCCGCCGATTATACCAAGGCGCGAGTTGTCCGTCTTTTTCGCAAGTTCCTCGCCATTTGGAACCCAGATGACGACTTGGATCCCTTTCGTCTTTAATTGTTCGCGTGCAACTTCATTTACAGCCTGTACTAACATCTTCATCGGAGTCGGATTTATCGCGGCCTTGCCCATTTCAAGTCCGAGGCCCGGCTTAGTCACCCTGCCGACCCCCTTGCCGCCGTCGATGTCTATCGTGCCATGAGCATAGTTATTGAACGAAACAGTGGAGCAGACCTCTGCACCGTGCGTGACATCGGGG
>DASZTR010000080.1:0-3689 GCA_035547955.1 Nitrososphaera sp.
TGGTGCCACCCATGTCCTGGATGTTGCGCTGCTCGGGCATGAAATCTATTACGGGGTTCGTGGTGTCCGGGTCAAGTTCAGTAGAGTTGGCGCCTGTCATGCCACAAACGTGCCGGGCAAAGGCGACGATCGCAAGTTGAAATCCAAAGCAGATGCCGAGGTAAGGCACGTCATTTTCGCGGGCAAAGTTTGCAGCGCTGATGATGCCTTCGCTCCCGCGCCTTCCAAAGCCGCCTGGCGCAAGGACTCCTTGGTAGTTTTTGAGGAGTGCGATCTTTTTCTCGCCGCCGTTCTCAAATCTCTCCGAGTCAATCCAGTCAATTTCTACCTTTTTTCCGATGTCGGCCCCCGCGTGCGACAGCGCATGGTAGACGCTGACGTAGCTGTCCGGCAGCGTGACGTACTTGCCAACCACGGCTATCCTGACAGAGCCATCATAGTTTGAAAATGAATTAGCTATTTTTTTCCAGTCGCCCCATCTTGGCGTATTGCGCTTCAGAGAAAGGCCGTGCGACACCACCTTTAGCATGCCCTGACTTTCGATAACCTCAGGAACCTTGTAGATAGAGGGCGCATCGTGGCATGAAATAACGTTCTGGGGCTCGACGCTTGCAAACAGCGAGATCTTGCGCCTTGCATCAGGAGTCAGAGGCGTCTTGCACCTAACAGCAATGATGTCGGGTTGGATTCCTATCCTCCTGAGTTCCTGCACACTATGCTGCGTCGGCTTGGTTTTTTGCTCGCCCACCACGTCGAGCACGGGAGCCAGCGTGACGTGGATAAAGAACGTGTTTTGCCTCCCATCTTCGAGGGCCATCTGCCTAAACGCCTCTAGGAACGGCAGGCTCTCGATGTCGCCGACTGTACCGCCGCACTCTACAACCATAATGTCGAGCTTTTCCTTTTCCGCAGTCCTGCGCAGGTTTGCCTTTATTGCATCGGTCACGTGTGGGATTATCTGGACGCACTGGCCAAGGTACTTGCCTTGTCGCTCTGCCGATATTACATCCATGTATATCCTGCCCGTCGTTATATTGTGATCCTTAGTCATTGGCGCGTCAATAAAGCGCTCATAGTTGCCGATGTCCATGTCGCACTCGCCCCCGTCGTCGGTCACAAATACCTCTCCGTGGGCGACAGGATTCATGGTACCTGCATCATAGTTAACGTATGGGTCTATCTTGACGCACGAAACCTTGTAGCCGGCAAGCTGGAGGAGCCTTGCCGTTGAAGAGGTGGTGACTCCCTTGCCAAGACCGGACATTACGCCGCCTATCACAAAGATGAATTTTGGCCTGCCGTTCTGGGGCTTTGACTGCACGTCAGAGTTTTGGGGTGCGCCTTTTTATTCCTTTTTTCTCCCTCCTTCAATTGCGCGCTATCTTAATAAGAAGAAAACGCAAAACTACCTCGTTCTTCAAGACATGCACGATAATTCAACAACGGCTGCAGAAAGGCAGAGGGGCAAGGCAGCGATAGATACTGCCCATGCAGGCATAGCAAGAGAAGACGAGGGAAGAGTGAGCACCCTTATTTCCGACTCGTACGGTGTTGACAATGCAGAAGCGCTGGACATACATACGAACTACCACGCCGAGCGGATAATTTCGGCGCTTGAAAAGCGCGCAAGGGAAAACGGAATGGGCAAGGCCACTTTTGATGCCCGGGTGCAGGATCTTGATGTCGCAAGCCAGGCGTACCAGGTTGCGACGGGCCAGCTTGCAGAGGCGGCTGCAGTTGACATCATCTTCCGCAACCTCTATCGGATGGAGGGCAAGGGCAGAGACAACGACAGGTATGTCAACTTTTACGGCTAATAGTGGTGGTAGTGGCCGCCGTCGACGTAGCCCACGTCTCGGAAAAATTGCACCAGCTTTGCCACTTGATCGCTTTCACCAAGACCATACATCACACTTGCATATTTCGTCTGCTTCACCCAGCCTATTTTTATCAGGTCGTCAAGGTTGTTCTTGATGTCATCCCTCTTCAGTCCGGTCTTCTTGTGTAAGAGGTATATCGTGGCCATCTTGTTACCCTCCTGTGCAAGCGCCCGGATTATCTTGATCTTGCCAATGCTCCCAAGGCCGGTCTCGATGTCGCTGCTCATCGCTGCTTCACCTTTGCCATCAGGACAGGTTCCAACTCTGCAAGCGACGCGCCGTGCAGGCCTATTTCCCTGAGCGATCGCATTTCGACCAGCCGACGAGCCTTCAGGTCGTCGAGATAGTCCTCAACGTCCATTTTTTTGACTCCAAGCTGCTCGGCAAGCTCCGAAGCGTAAAGCCTGACGTCTTTTAGCTCAACGTACTGTTTTTTCTTGCCCTTGAGGGCGCGTACGACTGCGATCAGGCTGACCAACTGGTTCCTGGATAGCTGGTCTATCTCTTCTGTAGTCACCGACGGGTGGGTCTGGCCGTGCACCTTGCGCACGTGCTCAAGCGTGACCCTGCCTGCTCCCTGAGATTCGGCCAGGTTGCCGGCGTATAGCAGCAGGTCGAGCGCATAGCGCACGTCGCCGTTTACCTCTGCAGAGGTAGTTATCTTGGCGACCTTGTCGATGACATCGGAGCCAATCGCCTTTGGATTGAACGCCTGCGCGCACCTGCTCGACAGGATGTCGCTTACCTGCTCCAGTGTGTACTGCGAGAACTCCATAGGCACCCTGCCGAGCGTGCTCAGTTCAGCAGGATCGAGCCTACTGTAAAAGTCGGTGCTCCTTGCGATGAATATGACACCCTTGACGTTGCAGGGCCTGTCCGGCTCAAACTCGTTTAGGCGAGTAAGGTCATAGACGATGCTCGTGTCCTTGCTCGTCTTTATGAGGTAGTCTATCTCGTCCATGACGATGAGCGCATACTGCTTGTTGTCGCTCAGGTAGCGCAGCAGGTACCGCAGCATTTCTTCTGCGCTGAGGCCCTGAGAGGGCAGATCGGGGGCGAGGCGCTCTAGCAAAAAGCGATATATTGCAAACTTGTTGCCGCCCTGCAGCTTCAGGTTAATGTACGCCACCTTGAGTATCAGGCGATTCTGAGCGAAACTTTCTACTGTGGCCTTTGTCGCCCTTGTGACTGTGGTGGTCTTGCCGATGCCTGCAACACCTATTACCTGCAGAACAGTTAGTGGAAACTTGTCGAGGTCATGCGGCGCCTCTGAAAAAGCGTGGACTAACTGCTGCACCTGAGCCTCCCTGTGAGGCAGTTCTTGCGGCATGTACCGGGGTGACAGCTTGGACCGGTCTGCAAAGATGGCGCTTTCTGGCATCTATATGTACAGAGTTTTTCCGCATTCGGCGGTATATATCGATATAGAATTAATAGCCGACCACTACAGCCTAGATCCTGCGCACATATACACATGAACAGTAGTAGGTTTGCCAAGGCCAGCGACACACTGGAGCGCTTGGTCGAAAACTCGTTCCGGGCCATAGACGATGGCTCTTATGAGCTGAGATGGAGCGTAAACCATGACGCCATCAGCGTCAGAAAGGCCATCTTCGCATGCACACACGCGCCTCTGATAACAGAGGTCAAGTTCTCGTCGCCCTCCCAAGGTAAGATACGTGAGGTCGGCACCCCGGCAGAGATTGCAATTGCGATGGAACAAGCAGGCGCTACTGCACTGTCTATCCTCACGCAGCCATACTTGTTTGACGGCTCGCTTGGGAATCTGCATTCGGTGAGAAAGGCTGT
>DASZTR010000081.1:0-15775 GCA_035547955.1 Nitrososphaera sp.
ATCCCGTTTCTCATGCAGCTTATGCTTGTCTGTACGTCCTTGATGCCGTTGTTCCTGACGACGTGTAGCAGGGCGTCGACGCTGTTATCGAACATCCAGCTCGCGCCTCGCCCTCCACAGCATCACGGCAAGCTTTTTGCGCATCTTGCCGTACTTGCCAGCGTTCGTAAAGGATACCAAGTGCCCGCACCTGCCGCAGCGCGGTCTCTTTATGTGGGAGAGGTCCAGGCGGTACAGCGGCAACAGCTTGCACGCGTGGCAGCGATAATGTGTAACGAACATCCTCTGGATCGGCAGCATTTCCACGCGGCTGATGCCCTCGGCACGACAGAGTTCACCCATGTTCTGCTCTAAGAGCCGCTCCATTGACGTCATTGTCATCATCTCCCCGGCCGGCGCTGCGGTTTTTTCTCCTTCAGCTTCTGCCTTACCTGTTGTGTCGTAAGGGGATGGTGACGACGACGGTACCGGTGCCTTCTTTTCCGCGAACTTGTACATTGACGACATGTTACGCCCGGTGATGCGTTTGCATGGCTCAAAACCATTGGTAAAAGCCGTTCTGTCCATGTATAACGCGCTTGTGCACTGTAGCATGGGCTTTTTATTCCTAAAATGAGTATTGTATTGATAATAACGTATTCTGGTAGGTTTTTTGTAGAAAATATGCGATATAAGCGAATGAATAAAAATCTCTCAATGGGAATGTCAAAAAGATAAAGGTATAGTATCGGGCATGAAAAGCGCCCGGAGATAGATCATTGCGCGGTATAGCCTTTTTTCTTGGCTTCGCCAGCCACTGCCTGCGCCTTGGCTTGCGCCCTTGGGAGGACGATGTCTGCCGTGTCCTTGGTGAGGTAGCCCGACTCGGCTGCGAGCGACCTTGCGTGCTGCTGTGCCTTGACCAGGAGCGGCTTGACCGTCTCGGGCGTCATGTAGCCAGCCTCTGTCGCAAGCGCCAGAGCCTGCTGGAACGACCGAACTAGCTCGTCCTTGTACGCTGCAAGGTCGATGCGCAGGTCGGCTTCTTTGAATAGCAAGCCTTCGGCGATGGCAAAGTTGACGGCAATGCCTGCCTCTATCGGCTTGATGTTGAGCTTGCTCAAAAGCGAAGCGAGTTGCTGCGAGATGACGTCGCCGGGTTTTGCCACCACAGTATCCTTGTTGACCCAGATCGTGCCTTGGTCTATCTTTGTCTGCACGTTTGCGACCTTGAATTCAGACAGTACAGGGCCGGGCGCAATGCCTGTGTTGCCAGCAGGAACAACGATCTCTTTTGAGGCAATGTCGCCTCCCTTGGCTGCAAGGAAGATCTTGTTTTGTGAGAATGCCAGGTTGAGCTTGAACGGGCTGATGTTTGTGAACATGAGCGCGCACTGGCCCTCCAATTCCTTGCTGAGGCTCTCGATGCCTGCCACACCCTTGACACCCTCAAAGGCGCGCTGGACCACCTTGTTTTTGATTATCCTTATCTTGATGTCATTGCGGAACTTTTTCCGGATGAGCATCAGCTGTGACGCGCGCACCTTGTTCATTTTTGACAGCGCTATCACGTTGTACGATTTTGGGAGCTCTTGCATCTCCTGGTACATCAAGCGCTTTTTCTTTGGATAGCTGGAGCGCTTGACTACGGAAGTGGTTGATGATGACGATGACATTTTTTATCCCCTCTCACTCTTCTCCTTTCTTTTCTGCGGCCTTGAGCGCCGAAAGCTTGGCGCCTTTGCCCATCGTGAACTTTATCATGACGTTTTTGATATTCTTGTCACCCTGTGGCAGCTTTTTCTCGACTGCCGCAATTATGGCGCCGGCGTTCTCGGCGAGCTGATCGTCGGAGAGCTTTTCGTCGCCAATCTTGGTCGATGCGTTAAGCTGGTTCTTGGCCTTGACGCGTACAGAGCCTCGGAAACGGGTGGCTATGGTCTCGACAGGCGCGCCATACGGAAGGGGTGTCGGCATTTTGCCTTTTGGACCAAGGAACTGGCCCAGAGAACGGCCAACCGCCGCCATCTGGCCCGTGTCGGACAGGAAAAAGTCGTGCGCTCTTACGATTTTTCTCGCCTCGCGCTTGTTGGTGCCAAGGCGGTCAAGCTCGTCCGGCTCCATCACGCGCTCGACTCCAGCCTTCTTGGCCCTCATGCCCATCTCGCCGGCTGCGATCACGCATATCGTCGGCTGCTTGCTAGGCTTGTGAGGCAGGGCGACTGTCTCGTTAAGGTTGAAACCCTTCTTTACATCGATATCTTTCAATACAAGTGTCAATTCTGCAGACTGGCTAAAGTTGCGCTTGCCCGCTCCCTCGCGCGCCTTTTTGACCAGCTCCTTGATCTGGCTGTCGCTTACCATGTTTACGTACACGGTCAAAGCATGACAGGCCACTTTTAATCTTTAGGATTTTCAAGAGTCACTGTTTACACACCGCCTTGAAAATGGAGGGAATGTATATGCAGGGTACTTGACTCTAGCAAAGAAAATAGCATACGCATACAGATATGAAAAACTCCCCGCAATTGGACAAAAATTCCAGTTTAAGCTTCCGGCTATGACTATTTTCCCTAGCTTCTCGCTAGCTTTTCCTAAAAAATTGCATGCGTGGTATCGATAGCCACCTAGAAACGTCCAGTTGAGTCTATTCTATAGGAATGCGGCATTTCGTTCTAAAAAACAGCCAGAATATCCTGTAAGGATGGGCTGGTTGCCTTTATAGAAAATTCCACAGGAATGTCATATGTCTCTCAGACGTGGTACGTCCAACGCCGTTGATGATGATGATTACGAAAGAGACAGCGGCGGCGGTGGAATAACCAGAACAGACATCGTCAAGAACAAGAACAACAACAAAACTACTCCTGCCAGCGAAAAAAAGAGGTTTGCGGCACTGGCCGCAGCGTTGGTGCTGGTCTTGGGGATCCTAGTCTCTGCCCCCTGGCCGGCCAGCGCGCAAAGCAGCCCCGGTGGTGCCTGCAATTGTGTCATCTTTAGGCTAGATGACGTCCAAGACAACTGGCTCGATAAGGTTCAGGTAAAAGTGATGGATCACTTTCTCGAGGAGAACAAGAAGCTCAACGTCGGAGTCATAATGAACCATCTCGGAGACGACGAATCAGTGGTGGACAAGGTACGCGAAGGGTTTGACTCGGGCAATTTTGAAATCGTAAACCACGGGTGGGACCACGTTGACTATACTAACCTTTCCCCACAAGTTCAACGAAATACACTGTGGCAGGCCAACGAAAAGATTGCATCGCTCTGGGGAGCGACTCCTGTGACCTTCATCCCCCCCTTCCACGTGTACAACAATGATACGCTTGCAGCACTCAGGGATCTTGGCATGAAGATCACAAGCTCGCAGTTTGGCCTAGAACTGCCAAGCATTTACAACAGGGGCGACCCAGATAGCGACGATAACAAGATCTTCAAGGCAATAGGCGGCTCTGACATTTCCGACTCGTACGGCATATACCACCTGCCGCAGACGATAGACTTTTTCAATCACGGAATCACCCCTCATGAGAAAACTCCCGTAGCGACTTTGATTGACAAAATCGACGACTCGATCTCGACGTATGGGTACGCAGTAGTCACCCTCCACGCTACAGACTTTGCCATCAACGATGATGACGGCCAGCCGACCAACCGCATTGACACTGGCGAACTGGACGACCTTGACCAGCTTTTTAGCGACATAGCGGATAGAGGATACAATACAGAGACGTTTTCCGAAGTCGTCAACTTGGGCGCGGGTGATGGAAATAACGACGGCGGCAACAATAGCGGCGGTAGTAATAATGGGGACGGCAGCGGAAATGGCAACAACAACAATAACGACAATGGCAGTGGCGATAACGGGCAGCAACAGACAGATCCGCAGTATCAAGGCGGCCACAGGCCAATATATGACGACAACCTAGCGTACTTTATCAGGGCCTATGTTGAGGAAAACGGCGCAGGCAGCCTCCCAGCACACGATAACAACGGAAACTACAACAACAACTTCCTGATGGGCGCATACCCCATCAACTACCTCTTTACCATCGAGGAGACGCACAAGACGCACGATGAAAACATCTTGCAATGGAACAACCAGTACAAGGTTGTCACGGTTGACGACGGCCCCATAATGAACTGGCACGACCTGACGGACGGACAGAAGGTATGGCTGATCCAGACGTTTGATCACATCCATACCACAGCAGATGTAGATGCCCTAATCGCGGACTTGACTACGGCAAAAGGAAGCGGAGGAGAATAAAAGAACACCAACCAACCACCACCATCATCATCACCACATTCTCTTTTTTCTTCAAAACTTTTCTTTTTTCTTCCCCGTACTCCCCCATATCATATTTTAAACGGCGATTTGGCTGCCAGAAACGCATGTTTATGTTGTTATCGTGGTTGGGCATATGCTCGAGAAAGAGAAAGAGAGAGATTGATCTTATCTATTCCGGTTTCGCATATTATACTTGGTGATAAAGGCAAGAGGGCGGCGCTTGACCGCAGTGTTGGTGATAGCAAGTGCAATTCTTCTGTGGTTTTTTGCTGGAACGATATTTGAAACAGCAATAGGCGAAGCACAACCTACGCTTCTCCTGTTTGCAGGGCTTCCCGCCGGCGTTGCGGGTGTCATTCTTACCGCATTGACGTACAGAAGGGTAAAACGCTCAAGCGGTGCAGGCAGGAACATCGGTTCCGCGACTCCGTAAGACGCTCCCCAGCAGCGAAAGGTCGCATGTACGCATATATGCTTATGTGTACTTGAACAGCATCTACTACAACATTGTGATAATGATTATGATGATGGCGGCGGCAAGGTAGTGGCATTATTTTATTTGTCAAAATTTACATACATGCGCATGGAGGATATATTGCAATGCTCTGTCACAGGACGATCCCCTAAAAGCACGTACAGTTTTTTTGCCACTTGCTTGCAAAAGTCATAGCTGTTCAAAGAAATGTGCTGCAAATGTGCCAGTAATCCATTATTATTCGTAAAGTGAAAAGGAATTGTGGTAGAAAAGGGAGTAATAGAAGAAACCATCGGCGAATGCCTGGGCCTGGAAAGGGCCGCGCAAAGGGCCGTAGAAGAGCTCGATTCCAAAGGGTTGATCAATGAGGGAGCAAAGAGCAAGATCATGAAGATGGAGGAGGAGGCTGGAGAGCACGAAGAGAAACTGCAAAAACTGATTGAAATGGTGAAGGAGCCCGAAGGTCTGGACGTCGGCAGCATCGAAGAACATGCCAACGAGACGGTGGAGAAAACCACGCAGATGATGAAGACGTACCTTGGTGAAGACCCCGACGAGCTGGATGCCCTGGAATTTCTGAGCATTGCAGAGGGTGGGGAGCTGGTACACTACGAAGTGCTAAGCAAACTCGGCGGTAAGATGAAGAACAAGAGATTTGCGACAGGCGTCACTAGTATCCTGACGCAGGAAAAGAGGCATCTCCAGACGTGCATAAAACTAGCCCAACAGGCAAGCTTGAAGAAGGAAGGAGAGTAAAAAAACCGGCGACAGTCTTTAGCCACTGAATGGACTTGCAGAGCGAGTCGCCGCCAAAAAGGGAAAAGGAAAGGGAAAGAGGCTAGGCGCAAGTAAGTATTAGAAGAGAGGGAGGCTTGCCTGCAAAAATTCACTAGAGGCATTGAAAATTTTTTTGTTCATGGCGACGATTTTTTTGCTTCATGACGTTTGAGACCCTGCCTTCTCTCTCTTTTGATGTCGCACAACAGGCGGACACAAATCAGCAAGGGTTACGCATACTCATACCCATAATCTAATGCTATTGGTCAAAATGCCCTTCCAAGGAATAACTTAATCGTTATACTACAAGCGTGGTTGTAGGGAGGGGAGGGGAGATTAGAGGTTGTGGTAGCTAGTTATCTATTTCTAATTAGTTCTTTCATCTTCATAGTATGAATGTATATGCCGCTACATGTTTATGCAAACTGAGAGAAATCCCTGCTAGAAGCAGCAGCTTAGGATCAAGAGCGAGAGCGCGTCAAATTATAGGTTGCACAAGTACGATCCTTGAGAGCGTCAACAAAAGCAGCAACCGAAAGACCTGACAGAACTCGTAAATGCAACAAAGAAAAAACCGTGGTTTCAACACATCTCTTGGTGAATCATTAGCTTGAACCAGATTGGTCGCCGGCGTCGTCGCCATCATCGCGCATTGTCTGTACCGCACCCTCAAATGTCGTAAGCGTCTTGCCTTCCGCAAGCAGCTGGTCGATAAAAGCCTTGAAGGTATCGACTTTTTGCTCATCTGCCATATCTAGCATCTTGCCGTTCTCGTCATATTTTGCAAAGTCCTGCGGGTGTACCGTTACGACTGCCCAACCTCTGGCGTCAATGTCCGCGTCAACAGCGCTATCCATTTCTGCATTGGTGCGCCATGCATGTTTCTCATTACTATTACCGCTGTCAGTAGTATCGGTGTAGCCATAGTTGATGCTCTGCGGCATGTGGAATATCCCAAGTGTGTCGTTGGCAGGAGCGTACGGGTCGCTGTCGGCCTTGCTCGAGCTGATTACGTCAAGGCCGCTTGCCCGCATCCCGGTGAGCGTGCCGGCGTCAAAGTTATTGTAAGGCGGAAGGAAGACCGTGGAGTTTCTGCCCATTATCGACTCCATCTTTGCCTGCGCCCTGCTGATCGACTCTTGCTGCTCGCGTGCGCTCAGGGTCGCGTAGTCGACGTGATCCCATCCGTGTATGTCGTACTCAAAAAGCAGGCCGCCTTGCTTTACCTTGTCAACTATGACAGGGTCGCTGCCAAAGTGGTTCATCACTAGCCCTACTGACAACGGCACGGATTTGCTGATAAACGTGTCGAGCAGCGCGAGCTGTGGCTTTTGCTCCCAGTCGTCCTGTATGTCGTCGGCCCTGAGGATTACGCAGTTGCATCGAAAAGACGGTTGTTGTTGTTGTTGCTGCGGTTGCGCCGATGACGGTTGGCCGCTTGGAGGAACGTGCGCTGTTGGGATCTGCGGCAGCTGCACCATAAACGTCAGGCATACTGCCAATAGCAGCACGCCTGCCATCGTGAGTATTACGGTATTTTTCTTGTAATGGATTGTCGGCTTATTGCTATTTTCCAAAATTCACATACACGTTCCATCTATCTCTATTGTCGCCGGATTTGCATCTCCCATATGCCGTCGCTACTTGATTCTAGATAACAGCCGGATTGGACCAAAGAGACGGCTGCAATTGTAAAAGTGACTTGTACCGATTTCATGAAGTGGCACCTGCCGCCCCGGTCATGCAGCGCTCAAGTAGCCAATTACAATTTTAGGCTTTATGGTGAGAAACTCACGAATAGATGGGATTAATGGTAAAGATATAACCGCTCTCGCGGGAAAAGCCTCTAGATATACTCTGCACAAGTAATAAAATAGTCAGCCACTTTTATGGAGACGCAAGAGACGGAGACAAGCAAAGGTGAGGGCTTGTATGCGTTCATATCCCAGAAAAAGACCCTGCCTTTACACTGCTGCATTAGGTCCATCCACCGTCGCTTCCTCTCTGGCTCCATTTTTTTCTCTTTTCATCTCGTCATCAGAAGAAGGGGAAAGGCCTTTTCTTGTGGAAAGAATAACGGGCATAATAATCACCATAGTCAGGGGAGCGGGTCCATCTCCCGGACGGACAGTTTTTCGTTTGCGGCGGTGCCCTCTTCGTTCCTGAAATAAACGGACAGAAACGGCTTGCCGGACGGTCTGCTTGGGAGTACGCGATGCCTAGTCAGCCGGTACATGACCATTTTTGGGGCGGCCTGCTGAATAATTGCATTCTTAATATATATATACACGCACATTCATAAATATCATCAATTTAATACGAAAATTTTGGAAGAGTTCTACATTGCAAAATCTGGCAAAATCGACAAATCTTGCTATGTCATAATCGTGTCCAAGGAAACTAGATTTTTGGTGAAAAAAAGAGAGCGAGAGAGAATAGAAAGAGTGGAAAAAAACTCTTCTCTATCCTTCATCATTAGTCTCCTTCGTCAAAGTCCTCACTGAACGTCAGGTCATCGCACTTGTAGAAGGCACCGTGAAAGTCGTAGTAGACGCTCCCCATGTAATAATCGTCGCACTGGTACTCGTTGCCGTCCTCGTCGTAATAGAACTTGCCTTCCTCATCCCACTGGTGGTCCTCAAAGTGCTGTTTGTAGAACTTGAATACTTGGGTGCTGCTGCCATAATCATTATCATTGTCATCGCCGTTGTTAAAGTGCACATAGAATGAGCCCCCATCATAGTCCTGCGAGTAATGGTTGTAGATGATTATCTTGACGTTGTTGTAATAGCTGCCATCGTGGTGATACCGGAAATTTTTCTTCCAGTACTCGCTGTAATGGTATCCGTCGCCATTGTCATCGCTGAACTTTTCTTTATACTTGAAATGCTTTGAGCCGTAGTACTTGTCACTGTCATAATAATAATACGTCTTGTACTTGCCGTCATAGTGAGAGTCGCCATCTGATGAGCCGTGGCTCTTCTTGTAGCCGTGATCCTTGGAATAATAGCTGCTGCCATAATCATTACTCCATTGCCTATCGTCCGTGTTGCCACCGCTGCTGCCGTTGTCATCAGTTTTATCATCAGAATTATCATTGCTGCCATCGTCCGAACCTTGATCGCCGTTGCTATTTCTGCCGTCATCTCCGCTGCCTACATTTACATTTACAATTTCCTTGACGCTGGTAAAGATTTTGCCTAGCAACCCGTTGTTATTGTTGTTTTCTTTTCCATTACCGTCGTCGTCGTTGTTGTTGTTGCTGCTGCCGTTTTGCGCGGCAAAGGCATTGACAGGCGCGGCAAAGGCATTTGATGCTATGGCGGCACCAACTATCAACATCGACAGGAATGCCATTTTGCTTTTGATGACGATGATGTTATTATTTGACATCTGGCGTTACCATGACGGCAACATTTTAAAGCATTGAGAAGTCGAAACTTGTAATGTGGTTACAACCATTAATCCTAGAGCGAAACCTTAGATGATTATGTACAATTTGCTGGACATATGATTTATTACGATATTTTTAGGAGGGCTAGACAGGTTGACTCTGCATCGCATCCTGTTATTTCAACCGGCAGGACCGCAAGCAAGCTTGAAATCAATGCGTGAGTGCATTTCCCCTTTGATCGTAAAAAGCATTCGACCCTAGCTTTATTTTTTTGCGTGATCACTAGAGCCCCGATAATATTTTCGTATCCGCCTGGGAAGGTGTTTAATATTTTGCGTAGGAACATTTACTTGCGCACATACACATGGTAGGCAAGGGCCACGATAATCGAGATGATAGAGATAATAGAGAAAAAAGCGATATAATGGACATATCAGATACGCCAGACGTCGCGGTCTGGGCCAAGGAGATTAGAAGAGGCGCAAGTGCGCCCTCAGACAAAGTAAAAGAGCCATCGAAAAATTCTTCAATGATGCTCCGCATCGTCACCAAATCAGCAACAACAACTACGACGACGACCAAGACAGCAGAGAAAGAAGGCGGGCTTGTGGTAGACCCGGCCAACAAGAAGGAGATGGCAGAGGTATCGGCTGCTGCTTGCGCCACCTTGACCGACGAGTCTGAATATGCCAAACGAGAATAAAAAGACGGTAAAATTCCACGGCCAGGAAGTGGAGGACGTAGTAGTATTGTATTCTTCTCGGTCGTCACACAAAGCAGGTGACGATCCGGGTGCAGCTGCCGCCATTGAGGAGTTTGACGCAGCAAAAGACCCGCAGCTGTGCGAGACTGTCAATATCCAAGTGGTATCAGAATTTGTGACAATTACTTTTTACAAAGACGAAAAAGCCAATTCCATCATACGGCGCGAGTTGATCCCCACCTACAAAATAGAGCACATCTATGTTAGAGACCTGCAGGGCAGATAGGCAGAAAAATTTCGGTCCAATTTCGCAAATCAAGAGATATTTTTAGCCAGCATAGCATCATTATATTTTATCACCATCACATTTCTCATTCTTGCTATTCCTCGTCAAGCTCAAACTGCTCTTCGTCTTGCAGCTCGTCATTTTCTTCTTTCATGTCTCCTCTTTCGACTTCCCTTTTGTTATTACCACTCAAACATTGAACACATACTGATGCAGAGACACTCAGGATTCTCGTCCAATTCCTCCGCGCTCATGCGGCTGTCACTGCATGCTTCTCTTTCGTCTCCTCTTGCATATGCTTAAACCTGATAGTCCAATTGACCAGAGCCGACATGAGCTCCCTTATCCTTTTCCGCGTTTCGTCATCGGTAAGAATTCCCTGCTCATCAAACTTGCCTGCAGCGTTTGCGATCATTACCTCCGGCGTGTTGAGAGCGTACATGTTAAGGTAGACGAACATCTGCCGCAGGTGGTACTGCGCACGTGCAGTTCCAAGCATCCCTATGGAGGCTCCCATTATCGCTACGGGCTTGCCATCCCACGCGCTGTCGCCGTGCGGCCTTGATGCCCAGTCTATTGCGTTCTTTAGGACTCCGGGAACGGAATAGTTGTACTCGGGCGTGACAAAAAGGATGGCGTCTGCAGAGCGCACCTTGCTTTTCAGCTCAGACACTGCCCGGGGCGGCTGCATTTCAATGTCCTGGTTATAGGGCGGTATGCCGTCAAGCTCAAAGGTCTCCATGAGCGCGCCAGTGGGGAGGAGCTTTTGCGCGGCCCTGAGCGCGGCCCGGTTGTACGAGCCCTTTCGGAGGCTGCCAGCTATTCCAAGGATTTTTACGCAGTCATCATTGTTATCAGCGTCGTCGACATTGTTCATGGCAATATCTGTACACCTCTCTGTATGTCCTCAAATTATTAATGAGTTAGACTTGCTGTTTTTTGTCCATCTGGCAGAGCATATCGATGATTGCAATCCGTATCGCCGAGATGCCCGTGCGGAAGGGGTGCGCGCCAAAGCCCATGTCGGTGACCGGGTTCACCCACTCGCAGAAGGCCCGTATGTTTGACTGGCTGTCTTTTGACGAGAGCATCGAGAGTAGGGTGTGGCATTCGTCGATGCGCTGAAGCCTGCTCCTTGCGAGCATCTCTATCCCGGTCGTCCACGGCCAAAACGTATGGTTGTGGTACTGGTTCGGATCGAGCACCCAGGGGCCGGTCCTTTCAAGGGCCGCTTCTGTAACCAGAGGCCACCGATCCTTCCAAATCCGCGCTTTGAGGACGTCAAGGGCGCGGTTTGCCCTGCTATCCCCGTCAAAAAATTCCGGCCGGCGCGACTTGCCCTGTACTGGCTCGTTTTTTTTCAGAGATTGGCTGCGGCCACCATCTAACAATAAAGCATTTTCGGTGGCTGCTACGAGATACAGCGAGATGTCCTGCGTTAATGCCCTGCCCTTTGTGTCCTGTTGCAAATCCAGGTACGTGCCATCTTTTTCTGACCACAGCAGGTCTTCTGTGGCATTTATCGTCCTGTGCGCCATAGACATCGCCTTTTTTGCCTCATCATCCTTGCCAAGCTCTGCAAGGAGCGACGACAGGTTGCCGAGGGCGAGTATCCAGCATGCCTGACTGTACACTATTTTGCCAGAGCGCAGGACAGTATCCATCCAGTCCTCGTTGTAGCCCTGTTCCAGGAGGCCATCGCCGTCGATGTCTCGAGACGCAAGGTAATCCATAGCCTTGAGCATCCTTGGCACGATGTATTCTATAACTACTGAAGGCTCTGACACTACAGAGGACATCTTTAGCTCTCCCGATGTCGCCGACGACCCGCCACGCGCTGGCAAGGAAGAAAGCGGAGTCGCCATCCCCGACTTTAGGTACGCATCAAAGATCCACGCGGTCGTAGAAATCATAAGTGCAGTCGAGTCGATGTCCGGATCTTTGCCATAGACCTCGGAGAAGCCGTGGAATATCGTAGAAGGCAGGGCCCCTTGGAACTTTGTGTGGACTTCGGGACCGGCGACCTGAGAGACATATTGCGTTTCTGGAGAACCTCTGCCATAGATCACCTTTTCGCCTTCGGCCGCAATCTGATGCGACCAGATGAACAGCAGCTCGTGCATGACGTCTTCAAAGCGGCCTGACAGGAACCAGTCCTTCAGTATGTATGACGCGTCGCGGCACCACACAGCCTTGTAATAGCCGCCTGGGTTGACGCCTTCCTGCACTAATTGCTCTGTAGCCTCTACAAACGCGCTGGCGCGGGCATAAAATGAGCTCCAAGTGTCTTTGACTTTGTCATTGTCTTTGTCATTATCTATTGGCACGGCCGTTATTTCGTCCTCCTTTCCCTCTCCCATTTAGAAGGTGTCTCTCCTTTTCCCGGGTTGTAAACTCTTTTGTGTAGCAATCGCCAATATAGGAGTGGTGGAATTGCTTAAAAAAACAGAGTACAAGTGCTTTTCGTGCGGGCAGATATTTGGCTCGCTTGGAGAGATGCAGACGCACGTCGTAGTAGAGCACTTGCAAAAGCCAGGTTTTGCAGAGAAGTTAGGCAATAAAAAAGAAGTCCAGACGGCCTAATCGGAGTGGAAACTTCCACATTATCCTTTTTTAGACAATTTAACAGCAAGGATGTTACCATCATAGAAATGGCCTTTGGTACCACCATAATTTTTCTCGTTAGTCACCATATAGGTAATTTTTATTTATCATATATCATGTCGTCATCATCATTATCATTATGTGATTTTCTTTACTTCTTTTCTTGGCCGTCTTCGACTTCAAACGCCACCTTCATACGGACTCTATATTCTATTATCTTGCCGTTCTGGACTTCTGCCTTCCAGCCGAGCACGTCTATACCTTTTACGTTGCGGATTGTCTTGGTAGCCCGCGTTAGCCCGTTGTTGACTGCGTCCTCCCAACCGTTCTGCGAGGTCGCAAGCAGTTCTGTCACACGTATGACTGACATGGACGCTTAATGCACCTGAAAATATTAAAGACTTACAAAGTCACGAGGGTAACGACAAGAAAAACTGAGCACTACTACACTACACTGCAACGATGTCGATGACAAAACAAAAAAAAATTGCACCAAGGACAAGGCAAAAGAAATCAGGAGACGGCGCACAGGAAAGAAAAATACAAAGGCAAGGTCAGGTTAACCTTCTGCCGGCGGCCATATGCCTTTCATGGGTTTGGGTAGTAGTTGCTGCAGTAGTGGCAGTAGCAGTGGCCAATTGTATCTCGGTTACGAATTGCGAAAACCGGCTCGTGTACGCCATCAGGGAAAATCTCTTGACAGAATTGCTTATCGACAGCCGCTCTGCGTCTTGGATCTGCAGCGCCTTCTGGATCATGCCGGCTGCCTCATCAAGAGAGTGGAACTGGAATTCCTGCGGCACAAACTCGGTAGGTCCGCCTATGGCCGGCACGACCGGCGCAAGGCCAGCAGCCATCGCTTCTACCACCGAGATCCCAAAAGGCTCTTCAGGCATCGGATGGAAATACGCCTTGGACTTTTGCATTAGCGACCATAGCTTGCCAAGCTCGACGTTGGGCTTGATGGCAACATAGTCAGACAGCCCATAGTCGTCTACCATTCTCTGAAGCTGTTTGTGGTATTTGCGTCCACAACTGTCATCAGCCGCCAGATTGCCGGCTATGACCATCTTTTTCCCGATCCCGCGCCGCGTCAGGATTCGCGCAAGCTCTATTGCATTTTCCAGTTTTTTTGATGGATGTATCCTTGACACCACCAGCACCCAGTCGGACCTTGGCGCTGGAACAACCGTGGATTGGCTCAGTTCGTCCACACACACTGGGGGTGCAATGATGACAGGCTCGTATGTCGCTGCTACCTTATACGTGCCGGCCCTCATCTCGTTGATTATCGCCTGGCGGCTAAACCTCGAATTGGTGACAACAAATGAATTGCGCAGCATGAGCAAATAGTATTCCAAAAAGCTGCGCCAGAAAAGGGCGTCGTCTGCCACTCTCAAGATTTCCCGGTCCAGCATGCCCAATTCCACTAGGCTTTGCAGGTAGACAATGTTATGGCACGCCGCATAGCCTGCAACAACTGGAAAGTGGCAGTACGTTACGCAGGTCTTGTTAGAAAATGACGGCAGATAGTACGGCAGTATGTCGCCGTGGGTGTTCACTATCATGTCATATTCAGAGATGGCGCCATCGGCGCCGGGGCGGCAGGACAGCGTGCCCGTCTGCCAATCAAGCTCTATCGGAAGCCGGCCAAGCGGTTTTACCCGGACATGGTCAAATATCCTGCGGGCCTTGCTGCCAAACGCCTTTTCAATTCTCTTGTAATCGGGCGCCTTTGCTACCGTCAGGTCCACCTGCATTTCCATTTCAAGGAGCGACTGCAGGGTGGCTATAGCAAGCTGCTCGGCGCCGCCGCATGGATTGAGGTCAGCATGTATCACGTTTACCTTCTTTATCATTTTTCTCATACCACCATTTTTGTTTGCAGCAAGTCTTTACTAGAATAATGATGGCGCCACGGTAATGCCCCCTTTGATGCCGTCAAAGTAATGTTGCTTGCAGTCATCATCATCTTCATCTGCTACTACGGCTGTCGCTGCCGTTGCCGCAAGTATAGCGACGGCAGCAGCAATGCGGAGTGGCACGGCGCGATCATTATCAACAACAACATCACCGTCATCATCATCATTGCGTATAAAATGAGTCTCAGTCACGGGGTTTATGACGTTGGAATAATATTAACGGGTCTCGGCTTAAAGAGGATCCGTTGCGCAATAAATTGCGGTAATGTACAAAATTTTCTGGTAAGAACATTCCATTAGCGATGGTTCTATGGTTTTCATTGAGGGGGCGCTTTTGCGACGGGGGCAGAGGCCTTTTCGCCAAGCACCTTGTCCGCAAAAGCCTCCAGGTCTTTGTTTTGCCTGTATATTGGAGGATATTGCATGTCCTGAAGTATCTGCTGGCCCTCTTTTCCCACAATCCACCGGATGAAGTCGACGGCCGCCGCATTCTTGTCATTGCTGCTGGCACCCCCAGTTTCATTGGCTTTGAGTCCAGCTGCACGGTCTGAAAATGCAGCATAGTAAAAGCTGACGAGAGGATATGAACCGTTTCCAAGCTGCCCAATAGAGATGGCAGGAGGAGTGGCAACAGGCGAAGGGTTTTCAGGGTTCATATCGTTTTTTTGTGCCGGCGCAGTGCTGTTGACCGCTACTACCGTGCCATTGCGTACGGCCGCACCTACAGAGTCGACCGACGGCAAGATGTATTCTCCGTCTGAATTCTGGAGTGACGCGTATGTCATCCTCGTCTGGACGGCAAAGGCAAAGTCGACGTACCCTATAGAATAAGGCGTCTGCCGCACCATCGCAGAAAGGCTGCTTGCCGAGTCTGCCACCAGGCTTGACTTTGGCCAAGTAATGATAGTAGTGCTGTTGTTGTTGTTCGACATGGCAGGGGCGAGGTACCTGGCGAGCATGTCAGAAGAGCTCCCCGCCGTGCCCTCATGCACTACGACTATTTTCTCATGTGGTAGGCTCATGTCGGGGTTGAGCGACTTGACGCGAGGGTCGTCCCAGTATGTGGCGTTTCCACTCAGCACCGCGTTTAGCGTGGGCCGGTCAAGCTTTAATCCCGAAGGCACGTCAGGGATTGCAGGTATGTTGTAGACCACGGCTACTGCCTGAGGGCCGACCGGCAAAAATACCGAGCCGGCATACGTAAAGTTGCTGCTTCCCCCGTTTGTAGTGTCAACCGGCCGACCTACAATGGCAATGTCTGCAGAATGGTCTGCAAGGAAGGCCGAGATGTTTGGATAGAGGAGTGGTATTTTGGCGTCATCTGCGCGGTCAGAGTAGCTTACC
>DASZTR010000082.1:0-7589 GCA_035547955.1 Nitrososphaera sp.
GGGCATTGCACAGGCCGCCGTCTACCACCCACACGGCGGTGGAAGGCACCAGCACATAGGCCGCCAGTCGTCAGTTTCAAGGAACACGCCGCCAGGACGCAAGGTCGGCAACATCGCTCCAAGAAAGACTGGGCGCGGCAGGATAAAGGAAGTCCCGCAAAAGGCGTAATGCCTCTCCTTTTTACCTGTTTTTCTCCCTTTCACCCCTTTTGGCTCGACAAACCTAATAATATTCCATCTATAGTTAAGAATGTAAAATATGAGAGCCGAGCAGTTTTCAAAGAGCGTCCTAGCACTGAACGCCAAAATCCGCTTTGCCGGGGTTGTAGAAAAATCAGGCCACCTCTACGCCAGCGCCAGGAGGGAAGACGCCTCTGCGCGCTTGTCAGATAAGAGCAGCGAGATAAGCCTGTCACAGTCTGCCTATATCATCGACCTGCGCAAGATGTTCGCAAAAGAGCTGGGCGAGTTGCGCTCGGTCGTCTACAACTATGACACCGTGAGGCTCATCAGCATGCCAGTCAACGACCACATCCTAGTGTTCTCATCAGAGGCCGACGTCAACCTTGACGAGCTGACCACACAGGTGCAAGAGTATGTGAAGTCGGTCAAGGACGAACTGTCGCTCTACCCGCCTGCAAACGTGGTCAACGAGGAAAAGAAGGAGGCGCTGCGCAACCTGTTAGAGTCAGGGATATCTGAAGACTTGGTGGCCGAGCAGCTGGACCTTGACGTCAATACTGTAAAACTGCTTGCTCAGGAAATGAAGATCAGCCTATCGCCTTGAATTTCTCAAGCGACTTCCACATGTACCACGTGGCGACACTCCTATAGGGCCGCCACGGCAAGGCAATTTTTTCCATCCTCTCCGGCGCCGGCAGCTTCCGCATCCCGTACGCCTTTTGCATGGCCCTCTGGAGGCCAAGGTCGCCAACCGGGAGCACGTCGAGCCTGCCAAGGCAAAAGATCAAAAACATCTCTGCCGTCCACCTGCCTATTCCCCTGATCGTGGTCAGTTGCTCTATCACATGCTCTTCATCCTGCACTGTGGCAAGCGATGCTAGGTCCAGACTGCCGACGGACACGGCCGCGGCGAGCCCTTTTAAGTATTCTGTCTTCCTCCCTGAGAGCCCTACTGCGCGCAGCTGCTCGTCGGGAGTGGCGGCAAGCCTTTCCGGTGAAGGGAATTTTCTTCCGCCGTACAATTTTAGGAATCGCGCGTGTATGGCGTCAGCGGCGCTCCCTGCAAGCTGCTGGTACATTATGGAACGCGCAAGCGTCTGGAAAGGGTCGCCGCCGGTTACAATCGTATATCTCCCGACTGTCTTGATTATTCCTGCGAGCCGCCTGTCGGCCCTTGACAGGTGCAGCAAAATCGGGTCTGCGCTTTTCATCATTGTTGCCATATGTCGACTTCCTTTGTCCTCTGCCTCGGCTCAACCGTAGAATGGTTCTTTTGGAAGCGTGGCCTGCTGCTGATCGCTGTGTATCTTTTTAAGCGTCTTTTCCATGCTCTCTGCCTCCTTTAGCAGAGCCGGGATGTCGCACGAGGCCCCGGGCGCGAGCCTAGCAAGAGCTTCCGCGACGGCGGCTCCCGCCCTGAAGTCCGGCATATCGCGCACCACCTTTACCATGAGCACTATTACGTCATAATTGCGCCACGCGCCTTCGTTGAGCAGTATTGCAGGTATACCTGCGACAGAGCCGTTTGGGACTGGCGGGATGCCTGCTTCCGCGGCCTTTTTGAGGGCGGACGGCGTGCTTCCCACCGCATACACCTGCGGCTGGCCTGCTTTCTTTTCTTCATCTCTCCCGTCCTCGTACGGGATGCCCGCTGCGCTGATGAGGAGGCTCCCGTTACTGTCAACTGCCCAGTCGATCATCATGTTCGCTACCGGCCGGAACATCACGGGGTCAAGGTTCAGTTCCGACACGAACATCGCCAGTTTTAGCTCTTCGTTGGCGTAGACCCGCGCGGGAAAGTTGGGCATGGCGTTTTTGATTATTGAGAGGGGCGGAAAAGAAGGCGAGTCGATGGCCGCCACAAACTCTGTCTTTAGCGAGTGTATCAGGCACTCTGACGCAATGGCGTTTGCAAGGCCGATGCTTGGAAACCCGTCAACTACAATCCCACCCTTTAGGTCCACGTTTTTCAGCTTGCGTATCTCGATATTTTCAGGGTCTGGCAACGGCGGTGCTACGCAGGTTGAGTTAAAAAGCATAGCTTGTCTGCTTGCTTGGTTGCCATGTGGGTATGTTTTCAAATCATCAATGGTGTAGGTTGTTTTCTGTATCCATTATTTGTCCTCTGCCGCCCCCCCCTGGCGGTGGCAACGTAACCGGCACAAGCACACGCACACGCGCGCGTGTGTATATGTATATGTATATGCGCGTGCGTGTGCGCGTTTCCAGTACAACACTACTACCACTACAAGCGTAGTGGAAAGTTATTTTATCTATCTTTTACAGCTCTTGCAGCTACGTCTGCTCAAGAGACGTAACCTTGCTTTTGGGATAGCATTGCTGAAAGGCCATCTCGTTGGCCATTCAACGAACGAAAAAAAGTTTTTTGCCCGACTAGCCTGCGGCATAATAACATCAACATATGGCGGAATCAAGTAACACAAAAGAGGACAAGATTGATTCGAGTTACAGAATCAACTTTGACGGGCCAATACCCGAGCTGATAGATCGGCTGAAAAGAGAGCACCGACAATTTGAATCCAAGCTGGCGGCATTGGCTTCTGTTTCTGTATTGGGGATAGGGGAGTTGAGCGAACCTGTCATGCGCCATGTTGTGGAGGAAGAAGCAAGAGTCTTGCGCGTCATTGTGCACAACGCAAAATAACAATCAGGCGATTCTATCAAAATTGCACAAGAATATAATTGGATTTCAGATTTCAACAAGAAAACAATCCCCGAACTGTCGTTGATGCCGCAGTAGCAAGCAAAACAGGTGGTAACGCAATTTATCCTGGATCTACGGAATCACTTCCCAAAGGAAGAATAAATAATGTTTCCGCTTGCCCTCAAGGCTAATTCCATTGAGAAATATTGTGGACTTTGTTCTGATATAACTGCAGGAATCTGAACATTAGACTCACACTGATCTAGCAGGAGTAGTTATAGAGGAATTTGAGGTCTCATTTCATGAGAGAGTGAGGGGAGGTGTCTCAACTACGGCCATTGAAATACAAAGAATCTATTCCTTGAAGAAGCATGCCGACAGAGAAGTCGAGAGCTTCTTCAAGATATTTGTAGATAGGTCTGGTCCAAAGAGCAAGTGTGGCTTTGCCTTCGACACGCGGCTGGACGACATTCTGGCTGGAATCGCAGCCGAGTATATCGAGAAACAACTTGTGAAATTCGGATCTGAAACTCTCAGACCACAAATGTGGCCTTGCAAAACATCATGGAGATCATGGATAGGTGCAAAGAAGAATGTGAGGGATAAAAAAGAAACCGTTCACTCTAAAGCTCATAAACAAAGCCAAAGGTTAATTAAATCCAAAAGGCGCCTGAGTTTTACGTAACATGGCGCAGTTCAAGTTAGTCATTTCCGACTCGACAGGCAGGAGCGTGTCGCAGGAGCTCAAAGACAAGTCCGCACAGCCTCTGCTTGGCGCAAGGATCGGCTCCGTTCTCGATTCATCGGTAATAGGCATTTCAGGTGGCAAGGTCAAGATAACCGGCGGCTCTGACAAGTCCGGCACCCCGATGCGCTCTGATGTCCACGGAGGCGTAAAGAAATACGTCCTGATGTCAGAAGGCGTAGGCGCCAAGAACCTAGAGGGAGGCAGGATCCGCAAGCTAGTTAGGGGCAACATGGTCACGGAGGAAATCTACCAGCTCAACGTCAGTCTGGTGGAAGGCAAGCTGCCTGAAAAGCCAAAGGAAGAATCTGCAGAAGCAACAGAGGCGCCGGCAAAAGAAGAAGAAAAGAAGAAAAAGTAAAAAAAGAATTTTCTTTCCTTTCTCTTTCCCTTCCTTACCTTAATATCAGAGAGAATTAAACGGTGTATGTATTTGCACTGGAAAGAGACCCTGCCGGACTGGTACATCAAGGAATTTGGATACCAGCCCTGCGTTAACATTGGCACGTCGGGCCACGTGGACCACGGCAAGACCACGCTCGTAGAGGCAATAACGGGCGTCTGGACCAGCGCGCACAGCGAGGAGCTCCGGCGCGGTATCACTATCAAGGTAGGTTATGCCGACGCGGCGTTTTACAAATGCACGGGGTGCGAGCCTCCGCAGTGCTACGGGACGCAGCCGACGTGCGAAGGGTGCGGCGGAAAGGCAGAGCTCCTGCGCGTCGTGAGTTTCGTCGACTCGCCCGGCCACGAATCACTGATGGCAAACATGCTGTCCGGCGCGGCCCTGATGGATGGCGCGATACTCGTCATGGCGGCAAATGAAAAGGTGCCGCAGCCGCAGACCCGTGAGCACCTTTTGGCGCTCTCTGTCCTTGGCATACAGCAGCTCGTGCTAGTGCAGAACAAGGCAGACCTTGCCACCTACGAAGAGGCAGTGGACAATTACAAGCAGATAAAAGAGTTTGTAAAGGGGAGCATCGCGGACAAGGCGCCAATCGTGCCCGTCTCTGCGCAACACAAGCTCAATATCGACTCGCTCATCGAGGCGATTGAAACCAACATCAAAACGCCCAAAAGGCTCAAAGACGTCCCCCCGATAATGCACACGCTGCGTTCGTTTGACATCAACAAGCCGGGCGCCCCGGTAAAGCAGGTCAAGGGTGGGATCCTAGGTGGCGCGCTCGTGCAGGGCGAATTCTCTGTCGGCGACGAGATCGAGATAAGGCCCGGGCTCGTAGACGAAAAGAAAAACAGGTACGAGCCCGTAACCTCTGTCATTTCAACGCTCGGCACCGGCGCCGGCCTGGTGGAAAACGTCAAGCCAGGGGGGCTCGTCGCCATTGGCACTAAACTGGACCCGACGTACACAAAGAGTGATTCGCTTATAGGCTCCGTCATCGGCAGGCCCGGAACACTTCCAAAGGACGTCGAGGACGTGGCGGTAGAGACGCACCTGTTCGATACGGCGGTAGGCACGCAGGACATGGTCAAGGTCGAGCCGATAAAGGCAAAAGAGCCGCTACGCCTCAACATAGGCACCGCTGCTGCAGTTGGCACAGTGACTAGCGTGCGTGACGGCAAGATGGAAGTGAAACTGAAAAAGCCGGTGTGCCTGATGCCCAAGAGCAGGGTCGCCATCAGCCGCAGGATCGCAGAAAGGTGGCGCCTCATCGGGTCAGGGATAGCTGTCTAGAGCAATGCAAGTCCTCTGCGACACGAGCTTCCTCATGGTTCTCGTAGAAAAACCGATAAAATACATCGACAGGATAGAGCACGAGTTTGGTAGGCTCGACTTTATCGTTCCGGAAATAGTCGCCGGCGAGTTAAAGAGGCTCGCAGAAAAAGCAGGCCCAAAGCGCTCCATGATGGCCAAGACGGCACTTGAAATAGTCGACTTGAAGTTCAAGAGGATGCAGATTCCCCAGGCCGCGCACGTGGACGACGCAATAGTCGAGTATGCGACAGAGAAAAAATGCGCTGTTGCGACTATCGACACCAACCTCCGCAGGCGCCTCATCGCAAACGAAGTGCTCGTGCTGACCTTGAGCCGCGACAGGCTCGTCGTGGCAAACCCAAACCTTGGCAGATAGAGCGCCAAAGAAAAAAAAGAAAAAAATAAACCTTTAATAAATTTCAGGCGAATCTTTTTTCATGCTCGATTTCAAAGGCATAAAATTCCAGTGGCTTGGCCACGATGGATTCAAAATAGTCGCCGATGGCAAGACGATATACATTGACCCGTACCAGCTGTCCAAGGCTCAGCATGCAAAAAACGACGCCGACATCGTCATGATAACCCACGACCACTTTGACCACCTGAACATAGACGACTTGAAGCATGTGGTCGGCAAGAGAACCGTGATTGTAGCAGCCAAAAAGTGCGCCGCGCAGCTAAAACCTCTCGGACTTGAGGTAAACTCGGTTGCCCCTGGCGACAGGGTGACCGTGCAGGGCGTGCAGGTCGAGGCTGTCGAGTCGTACAACATGGGCAAGACCTTCCACCCAAAAGCAGACAGAAACGTGGGCTACGTGATAACGCTAAACGGCGTCAGGGTCTACCACGCTGGAGACACTGACGACATACCCGAGATGTCCCAAGT
Source organism: Nitrososphaera sp. (assembly GCA_035547955.1). Taxonomy (GTDB): domain Archaea; phylum Thermoproteota; class Nitrososphaeria; order Nitrososphaerales; family Nitrososphaeraceae; genus Nitrososphaera. The sequence goes on from DASZTR010000082.1 coordinate 6,197, forward strand.
GCACGCCGATGTGGCGCTGGTGCCGGTCTCCGGCACCTACGTCATGACGGCAGACGAGGCCGCAAGGGCTGTAAATGAGCGCATAAAGCCCAAAATGCTTGCGATCCCGATGCACTACGCGTCAATCGTCGGCTCGGAGGGTGACGCAAGACGCTTTAAGGAACTAGTCTCAACCTGTCCCGTGGAGATACTAGAACGTGAATAGGGCAGGACAGTACCTTAAAAAAGCGGCAACAACACCACAACGGCAACAATATGTTGCAAGGAGGCAGCAGGTCGCTCTTTAGGGTCGGAACCTTTGAATTCCAAACCAAATATCTTCTCATAATAGCCGTCCTTGCGATGGCGTTTACGATAGCAGTCATCATGAGGTCGTACCCGATAAAGTACGGCGCCTACCTCAACGAGTTTGACCCGTATTTCGACTACAGGGCTACCAAGTATATCCTTGACAATGGCCTTGACGCGTACTGGAATTGGCATGATACCATGTCGTGGTACCCGGAGGGCCGCGACATCCCCGGCACCTCGCAGTCCGGGCTGCACGTGACTACCGCGATAATGTACTCCATGTTTGGAGGAGGCCAATCCCTTCTGGACTTTACCATTTGGTTCCCTGTCGTCATGGGCTCCCTCACGGTCATCATCGTCTTTGCCCTCGTCCGCGTCCTTTCGAGTACCACCGCTGGGCTCTTTGCCGCACTCTTTTTTGCCTTCAGCCCGCCCATCATCCTCAGGGGCAACCTCGGCTGGTTCAAGTCCGAGCCGCTGGGCTTGTTCTTTGGCCTTTTGGCGGCATATCTGTTCATATCTGCCATGAAGCACAAGGAAATAAAATACGCCATACCAAAGGCGGTGCTCGGAGGACTCATACTCGGTCTTGCAAACGCCTCATGGGGTGGGATACAGTATTTCAGCATACCGGTAGCCCTATTCTTCCTTGCACTTCCGTTCTTTAGACGGGACCTGACGATACCGATGTACGTCGCAGTAGCATTTACGGTGTTTACTCTAATCTCCGCGGCAGGGTTCCCACGGCCGGGGATCTCATTTATCGCGGGGTTGCCAGGCATCGCCATGATAGGCTCTACCGTCTTTCTGGTCGCGGCCAACTTTGTCAGCAAGCTGGGCAAAGACAACGAGCGAGCAAGGCAGCGCAACATGGTAATTCTGCTCGTCGCCTTCCTGGCCGGAGGGTTTGGTCTGGTGGCCACGGGCTCGTACATATCTCCAAGCTTCAGGTACATCAACGCAGTCTTTCCGGGCGTCTCGTCTCAGAACGCCCTTGTCGAGTCCATCGCGGAGCATCTCACTCCCACTATCGCTGACTACTTTGTCGACTTCTCCATCCTGATCATCTTTGCAGGCTTTGGCGCGTGGATGGCTTTTCAAA
>DASZTR010000083.1:0-9097 GCA_035547955.1 Nitrososphaera sp.
AGGAGAAGAAGAAGGGCAGGAAGGGTTAAGGCGCATTGAACACCTCGTTTCGTTTCCCTTCCTTGTTCCCCTGCCTTCCGTCGTGATGCCCTTTGATGCCGTCATGCTGAATCACAGAGTCTCAGACACCGACGGGATACAGGTCGCAAAGGAAATCCTGTCGGTTAACCCGCGCCAGAGGGTAGTCTTTATCTCTGAATCCGTCAGATACACCGCGGAGCTTCAGAACGAATTCGAGGGTGCGGTTGACGTGATACAAAAACCGTTTGTCGCAGAAGCGCTGCTGGAGCTCATAGAAAGCACCGAAATCTACAAGGCGCTTGGAGACCTGGGCGTCAATGTACAGAAGCTCAAAGAATACAAGCTCTATCACTTCCAGCTTTTCGATTTTCTTGCCACGTGCATGAGGATCATGAAAAGTCACTACGAAAAAGAAGGAAGAAGGCGCGGTGGAGAAGGTGCAAGCCCGAGATAGCACTGGTGATGGTGACACAGAAATAGCAGCGCCTCACTCCTCATCTGGCGACAGGTTTTCACCGGAAGATGTACGCCAAGCGTTGGACAAAGCCCTTGACAATTTTGGACCAAAGATGAAACCCGTGATCTGGGGTCTTTTGGAAAAGAGATCCGGGAACCCGTCATTTGAGGAGCGGGCACCGACGTTGCTTGAGCTCGAAGTAGCGTTGAGGAGCATCCTTGGAGATACAGCCTATATCGTCCTAGATTGGATCCTAGATGAGCTGGAAAACGACAAAAGATGAGGGAGCAATAATAATAATAATGATGATGTTAATGAAAGCAAATGAGCAGAAGCTCGTGTATGCTGCTCTGACCTAAAGATGACGATAAACTCTCTGATGATCTTGTAGAAAAACAACATGGTCTTGATGAAAAAAAGAAAATGGGAAAAAGAGGAGAGTGCGCTAGCCTCCTAGGGGATCGACCTGCTGTACAGCTTGCCTTCTAGGGCTAGCTTGTACATCTCTGCCATGTGCGGGTTCCTCGCAGGGATCTCTGCACCAAGCTCGACAAGCCTTGCATATACTCTCACAAGGTATGCCAGCGACCCCATGAGCGCCACGAAGATGCCCATGTTAAAGATCCAGTGCGGAGGTACTGCAAACACCTCTTCTACGAACCAGAAATGCCACAGCTCGTTCACGCCAATTGCAAACATCGACGCCATGTATCCGATGATTGCCATCTTGAGGCCAGTGTTCAAGGCGTTCCCCGGCCCCCTCATTATGGGAATCCGCCTGTCGTATATCGCTATTGTACCCCAGCCTAGAGGCAGGGCTACCAGGCTGCCGTAAAGCCACCAGGTTGAAGGAGTAAATGCAGAGTCGCGGATAATCGTCTGGTTCAATGACGTTTCTACGACATAGCCCATCTCAGCAGCGGCCACCACGGAGACCATAGCGATTATCATTATATAGATCCGCTTTAGCCTCTGGATCTCAAGCACTTTTGGTATCAGGGAGGGAATCTGGGCCAATCTTTCCTTATCTCCTCCTTCTTCCCAACTGCAATTTTGTTTCTCTCATCAATGTCGTCACCATTAGCATCTTGTCATCTCATATCTCCGATAGCTCTAATTCGTCGCCAGAAATTATAAAGCCTGATTAACCATGTAAATTAACAAGGTTACGTGCATGTATATGTATGCACATATCCCTGATGAGGGAGGAGGAGGAGCACAAAGACTTCACTTGGTACGTCAGGATTATCCGCTCTATTGCGCTCATAGTATTGAAACCAGACGTGCATGTCTTTTGCATGGCGAATGATTACCGCGTCAGCGGCTGTTGATGCGATCCTCTTTATTATTTCTGCCACGTATCCCTCTTGCATAACATGAATTCTTCCACGTCAGTTGCTAGAAGGATAGGCGGAGCAGTGGTTCTGGCAACCGCAATTGCCCTTGCGGTATGGACTATCGGCGGCATTCAAAAGGGCGAAAGCACAATGAGCAACGTTGCCATGCTTGGTGCCGGCAATAATAATGTCACATCTTCATCATTATCAAAGGTCGAGACTTCTATGGTCAAATACTATGACAATACCTCTGGGTTCCTGGCCAAGCCGGCAGCAGATGACGATGGTGCTGGTGCTGGTGGTGGTGATAGTAGTAATAGTAGTAGCAGCCACGCCAAGTACCCCGGCATAGTCATGGTCCACGAGTGGTGGGGCCTCAATGACAACATCAAGGAGATGGCCCGGCAGATGGCGTCGCATGGGTACGTCGTGCTTGCAGTAGACCTGTTCCGGGGGCAGGTGACAGCCGACAGCTCGCAGGCGCAGGCACTTGCGACGGGCGTGCGCAACAACCCCGGCGAGGCGATAAAGAACCTGCAGGCAGCGGTGGGCTACCTGCGCAACAGCGGTTTCATCGATGGCAACAAGGTGGGCTCGCTTGGGTGGTGCTTTGGAGGTGACTGGTCACTCCAGCTCGCACTAAATGAGAAAATGAACGCAACGGCGCTCTATTACGGCCAGCCCGTAACTGATCCAAAAGCGCTATCCGTGATAAAGTGGCCTGTGCTCGGCGTCTTTGGGAGCGCGGACCAGTCGATACCGGTAAACCATGTAAATGCGTTCAAGCAGGCACTCGACAAAGACCACATTGAAAACGAGATCTATGTGTACAACGGCGTGGGACACGCGTTTGCAAACCCGTCAGGACCGAACTACGCGCCATCGGAGACAAAGGACGCGTGGCAAAAGACGCTCGCGTTTTTTGACGCGCACTTGAAGTAAAAAGGACAGAAGAAATCATCTCACTCTATTATTAGAGTGCCCTTCATCCCCTCCTCGGAGTGGATGGTGCAGTGGTACTCGAACACTCCCTTCTGGGCAAACTTGTACTGGAACGACTCGTTGTTGTTAAAGAACCCGCTGTCTATCTTGGCGATGATCTGGCCTGAATTTGTCCTGTACGTGCCCACTACGTTGTGGGGGAGGTTCGACTCGTTTACCCACCTTACAGTCGAGCCGGCCTGCGTCACCGCGACATCAGGCATGAACATGTTCATGCCGCCGTACACAATGTCATTGCGCAGGACGTTTGACATCACCCGCTCGTTCTCAGTCGTGATGTTGATTACCTTGTTGCTGTCCAAGTCGACAAACACGTTCCATATCTGCTGGTGCGATTCGCCCTGCTTGCCAGCAATTGCAGAAAAGCTCTCGGCGTCTGTGTAGGGCATGCCGCCGACAAGCTGCCTGTTCGCCGTGATTATCACTTGCCCGGCGCTGCCGTGCATCACCTTGCCGCTGGGGTCAGCAAACACAGTAGGCTGTACCGCAGCAATCGTGACTGCGCCACCCTTGGTTTGCGCGAGTATCTCCTGCACTCCAGGATCCTGCTCGGCTATCTTCCACGCCTGCCCTGCCACGTCGTTTATGGCATAGATATAGGTATTGTCGTCCTTGGTCGGCTCTTTTATTACGATGTTTTCGGCCTTGAGCGTCATGTTGGATAGCGCATTGAAATTCTTGGCGCTTTCCTCCGGCAAGAGCCCGGATGACATGAGCGCGACACCGCCGACGACGAAAACCGCCACCACGCCTGCCATTATCATGAGCTCCTTCTTCACGCCGCAATTAATGGCGCGGCAATTCATTATATGCCATGCGGTACATACACGCGCACATCGCCGAAAATGGGTTTTAATAATGTCTATGCACATATGCCATACTGTGTGTATATATCCACACATGAGCGCAACAACAGCAACAAACACAGCGGTTGAATACTATGACATAAAGTTTGGCGATGACGCGCAGGCCGCGTTTGTACACCTTGTACGCGAAATAGGCGAGATCGCCTTTGAAATGGAAAAGCAAAACGCCGAGCACGCCAAATTAGAGATAACCGAGTCCATAGCACTCCTCTACTACCTTGCGTCAAAATACGGCCTCGACGTCCCGGCAAGCATGCAGGCCCTGTATTCCAAAAAGCTGGCTGGCCTTAAAGCCAAGCAATAATGATAATGATAAAGATTATGGTTATACTAAAATATGATAACCCTGAGAGAGGATCTTGACGCAATCTCGGACATACTCCGACAGACGTTTGCGATAGAGCCGTTTAAGCGCGACTACGACATGGCGTTTTCGGCAGTCGCGCAGGTACTGTACCGCTATGGGATCGTGGAAACCCCACGCAACCTGCGCTTCCGGTTCATACTGTGCATGCAAGAATTCTTTGACGGCATACCGCAGGACCAGTGGCGGGTGAAGGATCCTGCCTTCGTAAAGCAGTCAGAAGAGTTTGCAGCTGCAAAATTCCGCGGGTGGATCTTGGACCAGGTCACCTAGTTCGCTAACTATCCTGCCTTGTTCTTGGCAATCCACTGCTCGTACATTTTCACGAGATCATCCACGTCGTCTCCCTTCTCCGAATAAGTGACAATGACCGCAAACTTGCCACCCTTGCCGTCGTTGCCCTTGGCATAATATCCCCAGAAGGTGTCCGGGAGCTTTACAAAGTTTGACTTGTTCATCGCCACGCCTGCAAGGTTCTTTGCAAGCGTATCTACAACCTTTGCCGCGTCGCCTGACTCTATCATATGTATTTTCTTTGCGCCTGTATTGTTTATGTCTACTACTCTGTTCCTCTCTCTATTCTTCCTTGCGTGACACCAGCAATGATAAAGGAGTAGCTACTACTGAATGCGCTCTATGAGCTCAAAGACGCTGCTCATAGCAGGAGGCTCGACGGACTGCTCCCTCACGTACAACTATGAAGCGGCGTTGGCAAACAGCAGGCGCTCACGCGAGTCTAGTCCTGCGATGTAGCCGAGTATGTCCGCTGCGTCCCAGACGTCGCCGGCGCCAGTCAGTATCTTGGGCTCTACCTTTATCGCGTGCACAAACTCTGTCCCCTTGCCGTTTGACCAAGCAGAGCCGATGCGGGTATGAAGGTCTGTCGAGATCCCGACGCTCTCTGCGATCTTGGCTGCAGCATTTTTCACGTCGTCAGGGCTGTAGCTTGCCGTGCCCAGCCGCGCGTCGAGCCCTAACGCAGACGCCAGGTGGTCGCACTCGTTCTCGTTTATGCTGAGGTGATCCGTGACAGAACCCAGCTTGAACAGCGCATCGCGGAATTCCTGCTTTCTCGTGGCAATGTCGGCAGGATCGATAAAGTGCAGGGCGCTCGGTGAGCTTTTAAAGACGTGCTCTGCAAGCTCGGTGCCCTTTTGGTTGCTCGCCCAGTTAACCACCATCACTGCGTCGGCGTTTCTCAGCAGCGCCTGGTCATCTTTTGAGCTGATCCTGTCCGGGCCAAAGCTCGCATTGTCGCCTATGTCGCTTACCATCACGTTTACCCTGCTGTCGCCGTGAGGGAATTCAAACGCGGTGGTGCAGCCGTGCCTCCCTTGCGCTATCCTGAGAGTCACCCTGTCTCCAAACTGCGAAAACACTTGCCTTATCATGGCCGCGCCCATCTCGTCTGCAACAGTAAACAGCGTCACCTTGGCCCCGAGCTTGGCAAGCGCGTACGCGACGTTGACTGCATTTCCGCCCCTGATGTCTGCCGTTGGGACGCCCCTGATGCTCCCTCCTCCGTTCCTTGCCTTTTCCTCCAGCGCGCTGACTAGCTTTTCCCTTGCGTCAAGCCTGATTATCCGGTCAACGAAAAAGTCCGGCATAACCACTATCGAACCGAGTATGTGTAACTGCTTTAACTTCTCTATTATCGCCATATCTTTTCTATCCTCTCTCTCTCTCTCTCTCTCTCTCTCTCTTACTACAAGCATGCTAGGATATATCGCGCTATTTGTTGTTTGTCAAAAAAAGGGGATGAGCAGAAGAAAAAAGAAAGGAGAAAAGAGGACGGATAAAGGAAAAAAGGACTCTTGCTTGTTTTTTTGTTATTCCATTCCCATTCCGCCCATTCCGCCGCCCATGCCACCACCCATACCTCCTCCGCCTGGAGGCATGGCTGGCATCTTGGACTTGCTTGAGGCAATCACGTCGTCAATCCTGAGGATCATCGACGCGACCTCTGTGGCAGACTTGATTATCTGCTGCTTTACCACCAGTGGCTCCAACACGTTCTGCTTGTACATGTCTGTAACCACGGTGTTCCTTGCGTCTACCCCAGTCCACTTGCTGCCCTTGCTCTGCCTGGCGCGCAGTTCTGTCATTGTGTCTATCGGGTCCATGCCTGCGTTCTCTGCCAGGTTAAGTGGGATCGTGTCAAGGGCGTCAGCGAACTTTTGCACCGCAAGCTGGGCCCTACCTTCCTGGCTTGACGACCACTGGCGAAGCTCGTTTGCGATGTATGCTTCTGGCGCGCCCCCGCCTGCAACTATGGCCGGCTTTTCAAGGACATCTTTCATCACCATCAGTGCATCATGCAACGACCTGTCTGCCTCGTCTACGACACGCTGCGAGCCTCCGCGGATTAGGATCGTGACTGCTTTGGGGTTCTTGCACCCTTCGATGAATACCCACTTGTCAGTCTCTACCTTGCGCTCTTCGACCAATTCTGCAGAGCCGAGGTCTTTGGCAGTCAGGTCGTCAAGGTTGTTGACTATCCTAGCTCCAGTAGCGCGAGACATCTTGGTCATGTCGCTTTCCTTCACCCTGCGCACGGCAAGCACTCCTGCCTTGGCAAGGTAGTGCTGCGCAATGTCGTCTATCCCCTTCTGGCACAGGACCACGTTTGCGCCAGAGCTCTTGACTTTTTCAACCATCGCTTTGAGCATCTTGTTCTCCTCCTCTAGGAACATCTTCATCTGGTCAGGCGAGCTGATGTTTATCTTGGCGTCAAACTCGGTCTTTTCGATCTCTAGCGCGTCGTTTATCAGCGCGATCTTGGCGCCTTCAATGCGCTTTGGCATACCTGCATGCACGACCTCCTTGTCGAGCACAATGCCTTTGATTAGCTTCGTATCCCGCATGGAGCCTCCTGCCTTCTTTTCCACCTTGATGTTGTCAAGGTCAACCTTCAAGGCGCCGCCTTCTGCCTTTTCTGCGATCTGTTTTGCCGCGTCGGCCACTATCGCCCCAAGGAGCGGGCTGTCGTCGGATACAAGCTTGGAATCCATGCTGGTCTTGGCGATCTTTAGGAGCATGTCCTTGTCCGAGACGTCAACCTGCACAGCGATCTTTTCCAAAAGCTTTAGCGCCTGATCTGCAGCAGCGTTGTAGCCGTCAACGATGACCGACGGATGCACGTCCTTGTTCAGGAGGTCTTCTGCCTTCTCAAGCAGCGCACCGGCAAACACTACCGATGATGTGGTGTCATCACCGACCTCGTTGTCAACCGACTTGGCGACTTCGACCATCATCTTTGCAGCTGGATGTTGCACGTCAATTTCTTTCAGGATGGTGGCGCCGTCGTTTGTTATCGTCACGTCACCAAGGTTGTCCACCAGCATCTTGTCCATGCCGCGCGGACCCAGGCTGGTCTTTACTATCTCTGAGATCAGTTTTGCCGCCGTCAGGTTGTTCTTCTGTGCTTCGCGTCCCTTGCTTTCCTTTGTCCCTTCCTTCAGGATTAAGACTGGCATACCGCCAGGCGTTGTTTGAATTGATGCCATTGCAATATCACCCTAAGAATAATTACGGATTTCCATGCATGTCTTATATATTTTTCACATGCTAAGCTGTTTTTGCTTCTCGCCAAACTTGGCCCTGAACCTTGGCACGTTGATGATGAAGCGTTCGTGCCTCCCCTCGCCTATCTTCTCAAGCCTGTCCCTTGCCTGCACCTCAAACATGACCTGCCTGCCGTTTACAGACGCTACTTTCGCTTTCAAGAACACCTGGGCACCCACGGGCGTTGCGGCAAGGTGCCTGACGTCCACTATGGTGCCGACAGAGTCCCATTCCGCCTCCGGTATCGCCTGTTCCTTGAGCAGCAGCCTGCATGTCTCTTCCATCTCCATTATCATAGCCGGCGTGGAAAACACGTTCTCGCCTTCCCAGAGGAAGCTTGTGGTCATGTTGGAGCCGACTGTAACGACGCGCTCTTTTTCTGCGCCTATTTTGACTATGGAACCAAAATCGATGCTCATAGGTGTGTATGTATGCGCCCTCTTTCTCTCTCTGTTATTTTTTTAGAATAAAGCCCGCTTAAAACTTGTGGCGGCGTATGTCCGTCTTGCGCTCCCTCTCTTCCTTGACGTGGTGCAGCCTGTCCTTCTCGTGGAGGAAAAGCTTGCCGCATTCCATGCATTTTATGATGTGGTGTTTGTGGGCTTCATGCGCGTGTTGCACGAGCTCTTCATAGCTTGGAAACCGGGTGTGGCAGTGTTCGCACTCGTTCTTTTCACGATGTAAAAGGCCCATGACGGGCTATAATATAGCCTACGCTATAAGGTAATCGAAAAAGAAAGAAAAGAGAAGCGAGACTCTACGTGTCTTTCTTGTGATTTGTCTATCTGTCTGTCTGCCCGCCGTCGCTTTTTTTACTTGCTACGCCTCATGCCGGATGCAATAGCATAGGCCAGACCAACTATCAGGCCAAAAGCCAACGGAATCCATACTGGAAATGCAGCTGGGTCGATCACTTGTCTGAACAGAGCTTCAAACATGCCAGAAGGATAATAATACAAGTATATTAGATTTTCTAAGCCTGCCCTCCTCATGGCACCCGGACATACCTTAAATTACCCTAGCGTGGAGTGATGTGCTATCTATGAAGATGCAGAAGGAGATGCGCAAGTTCTGCCCCAAATGCAAGACCCACACAATGCAGTCCGTTGCAATATATAAAAAGGGCAAGGACAGGACGGTGGCAGAAGGCGCTCGCAGGCACGCCGAGGATAAGCAAGGGTACGGCGGCCAGAAATTCCCGGAGCTTAAAAGGACCGCCAAGACCACGAAAAAGATTACTTTGCGCTATACCTGCAAGACTTGCCAGAGAAAGACTATGAAAGAAGGACGAAGGATACGCAAGCTGGAGATCTGATATAATCACATGAAAAGAGAAAACATACTCGTTCCAAAACCGCGGAGCAACTTTATCTCTGTCCAGTGCGAAAAGTGCGGCGCAACGTCCGTCATATTCTCGCACACGACCTCTGAAATCAAGTGCTCTGGATGCAGCGAGACGCTTGCCACGAGCTCCGGCTCAAAGGCG
>DASZTR010000084.1:0-5893 GCA_035547955.1 Nitrososphaera sp.
AGACAGGTCTGTCCACGACGCACTCATGGTCTCCAAGGACGTCCTTGAAAAACCGGCCATAGTTGCAGGCGGGGGCGCGCCAGAGGCCTATGCGGCAGCAAGGCTCCGCGAATGGGCCAGCACCCTCTCAGGTAGGGAACAGCTTGCCGCAGAAAAGTTTGCAGAGGCGCTTGAAGCGATACCGCTTGCGCTTTCCGAAAACGCGGGGATGGATCCGATAGACACCCTGACTGAACTGCGCGCCAAGCAGAGCAAGGGCAGCAAGTGGACAGGGGTAGACGCAAGGAACGCCAAGGTGGCAGACATGTCCAAGCTTGACGTCGTCGAGCCGCTTGCAGTCAAGGAGCAGATTATCAAGTCTGCCACAGAGGCTGCGTCGATGATCCTCAGGATAGATGACGTGATTGCCTCAAGCAAGTCTGGAGGCGCGCCGGCCATGCCGCCAGGAGGTATGGGTGGTGGCATGGGCGGTGGTATGGGCGGAATGGACATGTAAGAAGGAGCACGAAAGACACATACACATACAGATCAGGTATTACACCGCTCCGCTGTCATCATCACTTCCTTCCTCTTTTTCATTTTTCCTTTTTCATTTCCATGTCGATTACATCTCTTGCCCACTGACCCGTCTCTTCCATCTTGGACAGTCTTTTCAAATAGTCTTGCCATGAAATGCTGCCGTATGCCGCCACCCAAGAACCATAGTGACGCTTTAGCTGCTCGAGGGCCTCTGCATGGTACCTGCAGTACCGCTGTTGTGGGTCATGGTGCTCGTCATCCGATAGAAGTTCTTCTCTTGAGCAGGCTGTGCACTTCATTGCAAGGTTTTTATTTATCGACCAGATTTTAAGGGTTGCATAGAGAGACATGTCACTGTTTGCCAGCGCTTCAAAAATTGCCGCCATCGTGGCGGCAGGCTACATCGTCGCGTTCTTTGCATTCTCGTCAGGCCTGGTAAACGCCATAACGGAAGGCTCAAATCTGAACGTGTTCATCGCGCCCTCCAGATCGGTCCAGACGCCAGGTGAAACAGCGGCAATAACACTGATACTCATAATAGGACTCATAGGCATGTTCATGCTTCACAGGGCAGGTAAGTCCATAGGCGCAAGGGCGCAAAGAGTGATGCTCGGAGGCGGCTTTGGCATCGTCGCAGTGGCGCTCATGATGGGATATCTGCTCGTCAACGCAAAGTTGTAGCAAAATAATCTCCAACCAGCCCTAGAGAAAGCGTCGTCCCGGCGGGAACTTTATCGTGTTCCAGTACTCTTACTACGATCTCGTCGCCAGCGCGCTCGACTTCAAAGCGCGATGCACTCTTTTTCTGCAACAATCGCCGGCTTGCGGGCGACTGCTTCCACCCGCCTTCCTTCCGGAAGCGGAGCATACTAGTCGCAAGCACGGGCACGCCAAGCGATACTCCCTGCCGCACGAGCAGCATCAGGATCACCGATAGCAGGTGGTTGATGTTGCCACCCGCTCCTCCACCTCTTTTCTTTTCGCTGCGCCGATAGTAGCTGTTATAGTACATGGTGTAAAAACTGTTTACGGAGTCAAATATCACTAGGGAGCATTTTTCTTTCTCCTCATCTATCTTTGCAAGGGCGTCATTTAGCATCGTGATGAGCCTGCCCTCTGAAGGAAGGTAGACATCTACGCCCTGTGCCCGTACGAGGCCGGCCTTCAGGTACGCGGAAAACATCGTGTCAAGGTCGAGATAGATCACGTTCTTCTGCCCCCCTTCAGTAGCAGTAGCAGCAGTAACAAGCATCGAAGTGCAGTACAGCTTTGCATAAGGGTCGCTGAAAAGGAGCGTGTTGAGGCCGTTTATGCTCAGCAGGCTGGCAAGGTTATATGCGCCCAAATGCAAAAAAGCCTACGATGAAGGAGGATATATATAATAATAAAATGACTGCGACAGAAGAAGCGGCAACGGGCGCGCCAGACTTGAGGCTGGACTTTCCAATAACAAAAAAGACGATATACATGAATAACGGGGCGGTGGCGCCCACCCCTCTTGCGGTGGTCAAGGCCATGACGGATTTTATGGTCAAGTGCTCCGACGAGGGGCCTGACGCTCTAGGGACTTCAGACTATATTACTGCACTTTTAAAAGAGACAAGGACGCGGGTGGCGCACCTAATAAATTGCGAGCCGGAAGAAGTCGTCCTCACCCAGAGCACCACCGAGGGCATCAACATTGTCGCAAATGGGATTTGCTGGCAAAAGGGCGACGTGGTAATAGCAAGGGGAGGTAGGCACGAGCACCCCGCCAATTATTTGCCTTGGCTCCGGCTGTCGCAGGAAAAAGGCATAGTTTTGAGAGAGCTTGCCATAGACGAAAACGGCTTTTTCGACGTGGGCGCTTTGGAAAAAGCTGCCAGGGGCAGCAGGCTCGTCACGATGAGCCACGCGCTGTACAACACGGGCGCTATTATGCCGCTTGAAGACGTCGGCAAAATAGCAAATGAGAACAATGCCCTGTTCTGTGTGGACGCGGCACAGTCTGCCGGCACGATAAAGGTGGACGTCAGGAAGATAGGCTGCCACTTTATGGCGTTTCCCGGCTTCAAGTGGTTGTGCGGGCCAATGGGGATTGGGGTGATGTACTGCAGCAAAAAGGCCTCAGAGTTTCTAGAGCCACCCTCGATTGGCGGAGAATCTGCCATCATTTCAGGCGATGACGGCAATAGTGACTTCATTGTCGCCGTCAGGGAGATGCCGTACAAACTGCAGACGGGTTTTAGGAACTATCCGGGCGCCTGCGGCCTTGAAGCAGCCCTGCGATACATGCTCCGAGTCGGCATCGACAACGTGCGCTCTGCAAACATCAAAGTTGCAGAGGCCCTGAGACAGGAGCTAGGCAAGATACAGGGCATCACGCTGCACGGTCCAGAAGACGCGGAGAAGCGCACGTCCATAGTCACGTTTTCAGTTCCAAAAGATCCGTCGACAATAGTGAGAAAACTTGAAGAAGAAAGCAGGACGGTGCTTGCCGAGCGAGAGGTCATCGGAGGAAGAAAGATAATCAGGGCCGCACCGCACTTTTTCAATACAGTGATAGAGGCTGCAACCGTTGCGTCCCAGATAAGGGCACTCCTATAGCTTCTTTACTTTTTCTTCTCTCCCTGGCCCTCTATCACTATCATGGTCAGGGTCGAGCGCACCTTGTCTATCTTCCGGACGTGCCAGGTGATGGTCTCCCGCAGCTTGTCCATAGTGTCAGAGCGTATCTTGGCGACGATGTCATAGACGCCGTATACGCCGCTCACCTCCACTGCTTCCGGCAGCTTTTTCAGGTCTCTGATGATGTCTTCCTCAGAACCAAGGTCGCAGTTGATAAGGACATACGCTGTTGGCATATGACATTCTTTTCGCGTCCCAAGTTATTAAACAAGTAGTAGCAGTGGACGGCATTGTGAGAGTGAGAGAGAAATAAAGAAACTTTTTTCCTGCTTATTAACCGGGGCTTGCGATGAAGTGGTGTAGCAGCAATGACAATGAAAAAAGTAATCGACCTAACGATGGAGATATCGCCGGCGACCAAGGTGTTTCCCGGCTCGCCACAACCGACATTTGTCGCATGGTCCAAATCTGACGTGCACGGCTACGATTCAGAATTAGTGCACATGAGCACCCACACCGGCACGCACATGGACGCGCCGGCTCACTTTGTGCCCGGTAGGCAAGCAATTGACGGCATCCCCGCATCCAGGTTGGTTTCAGAAGCGGTGCTCGTCAAGGTGCCAAGAAAGGCTGACCAACTCATAAAAATCGAAGATATTCCAGAGGGAATAGGGCAGGGCGATACGGTGGTGTTTGCCACAGGATGGGAGAAGCAGTACAACAGTAGATACTACCTGACGAAAAACCCCGGCCTCTCTGGCGAGGCAGCAGGGCATTTGGCAAGGAAAAAGGTCAATGCGGTGGCAATAGACGGCCCGAGCATTGATGCCGGTTTTGACGGAAAATTTACTGCGCACAACGTCCTTTTGCGGGCAGGTGTGCTCATAGTAGAGAACCTCTGCAACCTTGACAAAATAAGGCAAGAGAGGTTCATGCTGGTCGCTGCACCGTTAAAGCTAGCAGGCGCGTCTGGCTCGCCTGTAAGGGCGCTTGCGTTTTTGTCCTATTAGCTGCTAGTTGCCCACTATGCCCTGCGCCACGAGTATGGAATAGCAGCCTAGGCCGCACTCTTCGCAGAGAGGCTTTTGCGCCTTTGGGTCTGCGCTCCCTATGCAACAGGGCATCTTTATCCGCCCCATGTGGTCAAACGACATTATGGCCCACGATGGACAGTCCACGGGTGTCGTTCCGACGCCGCCCCAGTTACCCTTCATGAGCGAGACCTGCTTTGGAGAGTTTATCACAAAGTCAGGGTACTTTTTCTTGAGCGCGATTATCTTGTCCACCACCTCATCACGCTTTTCGCCAAAGGGCATGAACAGCGGATCGCCCTTGGCAAACGGCGTGTGGAATTGGAACCCAATCTTGTTCACTTTTCCGTGCCACTCCTCCGTCAGGTTTTCCACGGTCATATAGTTCTGCGAGTTTATAGTCATAGTGATCCAGATGTCCTTCCACGCAGGCTTGCCCCGCCTGTCCGGCCCGGCGATATAATCTAGGATGTTTTTCTTCGTCTTGGCGTACGAGCCGCTCCCGCGGATCATGTCGTGGATCTCTTCCGTGCCATCCATCGAGACCCAGTAGAAGTAGAGGTTGTCAAAGCGCTTTAGCGGGAGGGTGGCGTTTGTCACGACGCAGACACGGTGTGGCATCTCCTCGCAAAAGGTCTGGATGATGTCGGGGCGCATGGTAGGTTCGCCCCCTACGAGGGTCACTACAAAAAGGCGGTTCTTGTTTATCTTTTCCTTGATTATCTTGCGCCAGTCGTCGGCAGACAGATCCTCTCCCTCCTTGCGGTTGAGCCACCAGTAGCAGTGCGTGCAGTGCAGATTGCAGATGTTGTTGACATCCACAGAGCCGTACATAGGCTGCTTGCTCTTGAAGAGGCGGTAAGCGATTATCTTTTTGAAAATGCTGATGTAAAAGGGCATCTCGCGGGCAAGGTCGGTGATACCTCTGCCATAGACTATGTCTACCATAATTGATATCTTGTACACTATGAGCGTCACAATTAAAGGTGCTGGTAATGGCCTGATTGTTGAAATACCATTAAATTAAACCCAGAGCAAGCGTAACGTGCGGTGGGCCCGTAGCTCAGCCAGGTAGAGTACCGGACTTTTAACTTTCTGCAAAAAGAAAGAAATCCGGTTGTCTCGGGTTCGAATCCCGACGGGCCCGCCAAGTTTCAACACAATAGGCTTTCGCGGGCGATCATGAAATATGGGAGATATCGATAAAGCAGAAGACTGTTGAAAGACCTAGACTATGAGCAATTTACTAAACTTCTTGGAGCTCTGCTTTACAGTAGTGTAAGCCTTTGAGCAATGAGCAGGCAAAGGAGCTACAGAAATGGATGGATATACCTTATCATAAAAACGCAAGACGAGTTTATGAATATTAGGCAGCTTTCTATTTTGGAAATGTCAAGTACTAGACACCATAACAATTTCCGACGAGCTGCTTATTTTAGCCAGACACTCTTGACACAGCCTTTGCATCCTGATAATGAATTCATCTTCATACAGTACTTCTGAAGTGGCGGTTTTGCCGCATATGCAACAATCGTAAGGGAATGACTTTCTCTTGCCCGTAAGAGTCCTTGTTATTTTTTGGCTAGTTACCAATATCGAGCCACCTAGATCCAGCCAGTTGCGAAATATTTAATGATAGATTATCTTTGTTCACTTTGAAAGAACAAAGCAGCAAAGATACCCGTTGTGGCAGACGACATTGCAACAATCTAGGCTCTTGAAAGTTAACCTTTTTT
>DASZTR010000085.1:0-21651 GCA_035547955.1 Nitrososphaera sp.
GTACAGGCGCAGGAGAAGATACATGAAGCAATGAACCTTATCGGGGCAGCAAAAAAGTCGATCGCCTCAGGTGACTACATATCTGCCCGGGAATCCCTCTTTGCAGCCTCAAATGACCTCATCGATGCTGACAGGCTGACCCGGGGCTAGTCGCACTAATTAATTGGTAGATTCCTGCCCCTTGTTTTCTATGCTGTATGACGGTAATATCGTTCTGGTAGATGTGTATGTATATGCGTGTGTAAATATCATATGGAAGCTAGAAACCATTGGCCTCTAAATGTAAGCCTGATTGCGTGTATTTCAAGATGAGGAGGCATCTGGAACGCGCGTTCCAGCACGAATTCCACCCTATCCCTAAAATAATGTAGAACAATTTGATAGAGCCATGTCTGAACGCAAAAACAACAGGGGCAAAATCGAAATCATGGCTGACGTCCTGACTTTGTCCACAGTCGGGATAAAAAAGACTCACATTATGTACAAAGCCAACCTGAGTTACGAGCAAATACTCTACTACCTTAACGAGCTTCTAGGCAAGGACCTACTTATACAGGACGTAGTTGAAGGCTCGCCAGTCTACCGCACTACAGAAAAGGGAAGAGAGTTTCTGCACTACTTTTCTCGGATGGCAGACCTGATAAAGGGGTATCCTGGAGAGCAAAAGATAGAGCTCGTCGCACAATAAAAAACGTACGGAAGTGGTAGCAGCACGGAGGTTTTTCCGGCTACTCTCTATTGTTGTTGTGCAGCTGGAAGAGAGAGATGCAAGGAAAACAACGCTTGCCTGTCGCCAACTAGATAAATTGCATATACATCCGAAGGCCCACGGATTTGATAGACACACAAACATATACATACACTCTCGGGGTTTTTGGCCTCAACTTGATGTTTTTCTCAAAAAAATTATTGTCGCTACGTTCTCGATCATTTTAAGCAACACCCCGTCATCAGAGCCGGCTCCTCAAGCGGATGATTTTCGCTGTTTGCCTCATACATCAGTACCCGATCCTGCCGTCCACATTCTATGAACCAGTTAAAGTCGCGTGTAGGTATTATTACCGTGTTTTGGCCCAAATTGTTCTAAAGAATTGTGTTAACGGCATTTTCGCCAGAGAGGATCTGCAACAGATCCTATTTGTGGATGCTCTTCGCGCCGCTCTTTTTCATATAGTCTACGAAATTCCTGAATGCCTTGGTTGAGCACCATATCGTGGAAGAGCCTTTTTTTCTGACTCTTGGGCTCGCAGCTATAAACAGGTGGCCTTTTCGGTCAAAAATGCGTCGCCTGATTGACGCGTATCAGATTGAGCATTTCTCCTGCCTCGACTATGGGCAATAGCTTGTCAAGCTCAACCCTTTGCTGCATGGCGATGCTAGCAAGGTCTGACTTGGTGCCCACATTGTCCAATACTTCCAGAAAACTTTGGAGCGTTCTGTAATGAATCTTGTGAATGATCATGCCTTCGATGAGGGATCTGGATTGATTTGCGTCTTCCATGTTTTAAATTTTCAGTCTTGCGAGAAAAAAGATCCTATTGCACGCGTTTATGCATATATATGCAGGCATTTGCGCGCCTCTCCTCCTCTTATTTTTCTTGTTCTATTGCACGAATGGTTCCTTAAACGACACTACCAACCTTGACACTTCGGGCCTCATCAGGTGTTCTGCCGGCAACTCGCCGGAGCTGACCATCCTCCTCATCTTTGTGCCGCTCAACTCGTCTCTGACCTCAGGGCCGTGAGGGCAGTTGCGCTCGTTAGCATAGCTTAGGCACTTTTTGCAGTAGTAGAATGCCGGGAAGGTCACGGGCTGTATCTCAAGGTCGGGATAGTTCTTGAATATCTCTTGCGAAGCGAAGGGGTGGTAAAACCTGCCCACGCCGGCGTGGTCGCGCCCGACGATAAAGTGTGTGCAGCCAAAGTTCTTCCTCATGATCGCGTGGTGTATCGCCTCTTTGGGACCTGCGTACCTCATCTCTGTGTGCAGCGTAGCAAATATGGCGCGATTCTTTGGGTAATAGTTGTTGAAGAGGGTCTCGTATGCGGCAAGTATGACCTCGTCCTTGAAATCGCCCTTCTTTTTCTTGCCGATGAGCGGGTTAACGTATAGCCCATCGTACACGTTGAGCGCTGCTTTTTGCAGCATCTCATGCGCGACGTGTGGCACGTTTCTCGTCTGGAACCCGACTATGGTCTTCCAGCCCCGCTTTGCCATCTCTTCCCTTGTCTCCTTTGGTGTTTTCCTATACTTCCTTATATCCCCCAGCGGGATCCTTTTTGAGACCTCTATCTTACCGCCAAGGAGGTGGCCCTTCATGCCAATCATCTTGGAGACTCCTGGGTGGCTAGGGTCGTCGGTGCCGTAGACTGCCTTGGCAGAGGCAAGCCTGTCAAACGTGTACGCCTCCTCTATCTTGAGGAACGCAAACTTTTCACCCGCGACTGCAAGGGCGACCTCGCCAGCCTGCCTGGCGTCTTGTGCCGCCTGCTCGTCAAGGTCGAGCACTATCGGCACGGTCCATGCAAGGCCGTTTTTAAGCCTGCCCGTCTTTACGATGCTTTCAAAGTCGTCTTGGCCGACAAAGCCCTCAAGGGGGCTGAAAATGCCATCGGCGATGTTCTCAATGTCGCTCCTCAAATCGCTAGAGACCTCTACGACATGCATGCCGTCAAGGCTTGCGTTTGAAAACCTGCTTACTAGCCTTCCACCGTGTGGTTGTATCGATGCCATTTTACTATTATGCCGTCCTACTTTTCCTTTTCTTCATGGTCGGGTCAAAGTGGAGACCGCACTCCTTATGCGCGGCATTTTCCCACCACCATCTGCCTGCACGTGGGTCTTCGCCCGCCTCCACTGCCCTCGTGCATGGCTCGCATCCTATGCTCGGGTAGCCCTTGTCGTGCAGTTTGTTGTACGGGACGCTGTTCTTTTTGATATAGTCCCAGACCATTTCAGACGTCCAGTCTGCTATCGGGTTCAGCTTGATCATGCCGCCGTGCGCGCTGTCGATCTCGATCTTTTTCGTGTCGGCCCTCGTCGCAGCCTGGTCCCTCCTAAGGCCAGTTATCCAGCCATCGAGGCTTGCAAGTGCCCTATTGAGCGGGTGAACCTTGCGCACGTCGCAGCACATCTTTCTATTCTCTACGCTCGAATACATGAGGTTCATTCCCCTGGCACGTACCATCTCCTCAACCTCTTTCTGGTCGGGGAAGTACGCCAATACGCTGATGCCATAGCGGGCGCGGATGTCGTCCATGACATCGTAGGTCTCTTGGTTCAGACGTCCCGTGTCTAGAGTGAAAACGTGTGTTTTGTCCCTGCTTATCTTGACCATCATGTCGATGATGGCGACATCCTCTGCACCAAAGCTAGAAGCAAGGCCGACCTTCTTTGGGCCAAACTTTTCAAGCGCCCACCTGAGCACCTGCTGGGCCGTCTTGCCCTCAAAATCCTCGGCCAACTGCTCGACCTGCGCAGCGGTGAACCTGGTCAATATATGTACACTGGTTCTTCGTTTTCAAACGCCTTATAATACTTGTTCTGGTTAAGCCGGCCCGTGCAAGATGTACGAGAATTTGTTTATTAACAAGTTATTTTCTATATCTTGTGTATCTTCGTTCATTACAAATAGTGATTGCTAGGGGAGTTTGGGCTTGTCTAATAATTTTTGGGAAAATGTAGAACAATACAAGAAGCTGGGCGCTGACCCGCTGCGGTGGGTTTCCCCCTGTTCGCTGGAGGCAGACGCGCATACCGTCAAGGGCGCGCTTGCAGAAGTCAAGCGCAGCACGATAAAGGTGTCGCCCTCATGGTTTGACCCTTACTTTTACATCGAAGGAAAAGAGCCCGAGCTGACAAGGCGCGTCTATGACTTGGCAAGCCCTGTGGTGGACAAGGAAGTAGAGGTCAAGAGGGCTCTTGCAATGCTGCGCATACATGCTGCCACTGCAGAATCGCCGCATTCGCTTTCTGAAACATTGGGCATGTTCTTTTCCGCCTTCAAGGCCAAGGTGGCCGTGGTGAGCGCGCCAGTCGCAACGACGGAGCACCCAGACGCCCAATTTGCGTTGTTGGACTATCTAGAGTTGCGGCGGGGCAACAAGGGCGGCTACATGCCGGCGCTGTCGTCGTTTGAGCAAATAACGGACATTACAAAAGCGCCGGACGATGAAATACATGTCAAAATTGCTCTTACCGACGCGATAGAGCGCCTGAATCTGCTAGGCTGCGGCAACCCTGCTCTTTTCAAGTTCTTTCCTATATATGACGCGCCCGATGAGGGGATGCTTGACAGGATACGCACTAACCTTGACGCATTCATGTCGCGCTACAACCTCGTCATGGAAGACTATAGCTCGCTCAAGCGCGGTCAGCTGTTCTATGGTACGAGCGCCGCCGCAATTACGAACAAGGAACTTCCGGCGCGCTACGAACAGGTGGAAGAAGGGATGGAGGTGATGGTGACGAACAAGTTTGGCGGTCTTGGTGCAGTCAGCTTGCACGCCCTTGCGCTTTCAGACCCTGCCAACGCGGCAAAGTTCGAGCAGGCCGGCGTCTCCATGAACGATTTGACGGCAGCAAGGAACGAGGCGATAAAAAGCCTCAGCGAGCCACACTTTGCACTCGGCAAGATAATCTCGAAATACTGCCCCGACTTTGGCCAAAGCTATGACAGGGGTGAACACATCACTGCCGTCCATCCTGTAGGAGCAAGGGGCATCTTTGCGCTCGGCATCCTTGCAGAAATGGCAAATGCCCACGTCGCGGTAAACGAGCTCCCGATGAGGTATGAGGGGATTGCCCGGCTCGCCACAGCCGAGTCGCTGGTGGAAAACTCTACTGCGTCGCAGCACGGCTGCCATATCATAGTAGGGACAAAGGACGTGCTGAATCTCGTGACAGAAGACTTGCGCCAGCACCACTTTATGCCCGAGAGGATAGGCTATATCGCAAAAAAAGGCGCGCCGTCAGTCTCGCTGGTCGAAAAGGATGCAAGCCAGTACGTGGCGCACAAGGCCAAGCTCGCAAGGCTGCTAATGCCGGCGGCAAGTCTGTAATTAATTATTAATATTGTCTTGCGCGCTAAACAAAACTCATAACACAATGTCACAAAAAGACCCAAACTGCATTTTCTGCAAGATAGCGTCAGGCCAGATTTCTGCGAGGGTGGTGATGCAGAACGACAGGGCACTTGCGTTTCTCGACGTGTCCCCCCTTGCCACAGGCCATACGCTGGTCGTGCCAAAGGCACATTTTCAAAAGGTCCAAGACATGGATGCGCCCGACGCGCAGGCCGTGTTTGACATTGTGCGCCAGGTCACAGGCAGGGTAGAGTCTGCAGCAGGCACGAGCGCGTCAACAATAGCCGTGCACAACGGCAGGGAAGCGGGCCAAGAAGTTCAACATGTCCATGTCCACATAATACCCAGAAGGCCGGGCGATGGGGCCGGCCCGGTCCACTCGATGTTCAAGGACAGGCCAAAACTGTCAGCGCAAGAGATGGATGCGCTTTTTGCCAAGATGGTGACTGTGATATCGCAAGCGGAGCAGGACTAGCCGGGCTACTAGCACAGGCGTCATGGACTTGACGTTGCCCTCTATTGCATGGCCTGCGACCAGCATGGAAACTGCAAGAGCCCACAGGCCAAGCCCAAACAAGCCATTGGTGGTGCTGCCTGCACCGGCGAAACTGCCGGCGATCATTGCTATGCCGTACGCATAAACCGGAAGGCCGGCCGCGTGAAGAACCCTGTTGGCCGGATGCCTGTGAGTGTTTTTCAGCATCTTGAACAACGCGCGTAGCAGCATAATACTATCACATCATGTATTGCTATATTTTCTGCTAATAATTTTTTCCACAATCCCTGGGACTTCGGCCAGTTTTGAGATGGTGTACGCAGGGCGCTCACAATCTTCGCGGGGTTCTTGCAGGGAAAAGAGTGAGTCTGTGACCCTTATCGTGGTCATGCCGAGCTTGTTTGCTGGGCACACGTCAGTGTCAAGCCTGTCGCCCACCATTATACATTCGTGCGCCTCCCTTCCTGCTTCCTTTATCGCAAGCTGGAATAAGCGCGGATCGGGCTTTTTCATCTTGAGTGCCGACGATATCGCCGTGACTTGAAAATATCTCTCAATGCCTGCCTCCTGCAAGAGTGCGACAATGTCCTCTGACTGGTTTGCGATTATGCCCAGGCCGCATTTCTTGTCCTGAACAAGTCCCTTTACGACCTGCTCCACGCCCTCTGCAAGCCGGAACATCTCTTTTCTGCCTGTCCTGACTTCGGGCCCGATCCTGCTCATTATCGCGTTTTCAAATCCTGTAGGCAGGACGGTCCTGCAGATTTCAATTACAAGTTCCTTGACGCTCCCGTAGCCAATCCTGCGGTCGCGGATTATGCTGTCGCGTACGGCGCGGTAGTTGCGCATGTCAATCCTTGCGCCATACCCGTTCAATATCTCTAGGAATTTACCGTCAAAGTGGCTGATGAATTCCCATTCCGTGACCAGCGTCTGACCAAGATCAAAGAATATGAACGGCCGCTGCCACTGCTGGAGGTGTTTCTCACTCATGCGTAGCTCCCTTGTTTTCTTCCTCTCTGAACCTGCAATTCATCATTATTATTGTATTGCATTTTATCCTCTGCGTTTTTCTTGTTCCCTGCCCCTCCAACACTTTAAATAGCGTTCTGGCTTTTTTCGCTGCAAGCAACAATGCCCGGACAGCGTGACTATGACATCATCGTGGCAGGCGGCGGCCTGGCAGGCATGATAGTTGGGACCTCTGCAGCATACTATTCAAATCAAAGGCTGAAAATTCTCGTAGTCGACAGGAATGCATTCCCACAGCAAGGGATGAAGACGATCTCGGGATGGGTATGCGGCGACGCGGTAGGCAAGAACACCGTCGACTACATGGCAGAGCGCATACATATTAACTGGGGCAAGCCGGAGATAGAGCACCCAGTCAAGGGTGTGGTCGCGTTCTCGCCGGACCATGAGACCAAGGTCGCGTTTGACGGCGAAGGGTATATCCTGAACCGCAAGATGCTCCCGCAGCGCCAGATGGCAGACTGCAAAAAGATGGGAGTCGAGTTCAAAGACCGCATTGCAATCCGCTCACTTGTCATTGAAAACGACGCCGTGATAGGGATAGAAGGAGACGACCTTGCGAACAAGTCTACGTTCAAGAAAACTGCCAAGTTGGTAGTCGATTGCACCGGCGTGACCTCCGTGCTGCGCACAAACTTTCCGATAAAGTCGTACATCGAGCGCAGGATCGATCGCGACGACCTTGAAGCGACCGGCCGGTACATCTACAACTTTGAGCTCGCAAACGACGACACGACGTATTTCGATCCGGATTACTGCATCATCCATCTTGACCAGAAACTCGCGCCCGGAGGCTACGGATGGGTCTTTCCTAAGGGCAAGACCAAGGTCAACATCGGCCTTGGAGTCCAGCAAAAGGCGTTTGAGGCGCGCAATAAGGAGATGGGCGTAAATCCTAACCTGACCACGCTCATAAACGAGTACGTGCGTGCAAACCCTGCCATCAAGAATCCGACTCTTGCCGACGGGGAAATGGACGACGGAAACGCATGGGGCACATGGCAGGTGTCCGTAAGGCGCCAGAACGACTGCATGGTTTCGAATGGCTACATGCTGGTGGGCGACTCTGCGTGGATGCCAAAGCCCCTTGACGCAGGTGGCATCGGCCCGGCAATCATTGCCGCGACAATTGCAGGCAAGGATGCCGTCGAGGCGATAGAGGCCAACGACGTATCTGAGAGGAGCCTGTGGAAATATAACAAGCACTTCATAAACGACTATGGCTACAAGACGGCCGGCCTCGAAGTGTTCAGAAGGATGCTGCAAGGCCTGACAAACGATCAGATAAACTATGGCATGAAGCACTTTTTGTCAAAGATGGACATTGACAAGATAACGAAAGGGGAGCACCCTGAGTTCAGCACGGTTGACAAGCTGGGCATGATGATAAGGGGCGCCATGAACAAGAGACTCGCAGAAGACCTGCGCTACTGCGCCAGCATCAACAAAAAACTCACTGATCATTATCATAACTATCCTGATACGCCTGACGGATTCCATGCGTGGCAAAAGTCGCTCCACGGCATGCTGCAGGAAGCGTTTGCCAAGTACAAGTAACAATAGTATATTAAAATGGCATCAAAATACGCCAACTTTCCGGTGATGGACACGATAGACCTGCGCGACGCGGCAGACATCCGCGACGCGGTAGACAGGGTGGCAGACGTCTATGAAAAAAAGCAAGAGGAGTTTAGTTTTCGCATACTTTTGCCCCGGGGCGACAAGCTGACCGGCAAGGCCAAAAAGCTTGGCATGACCTTCCAGGGTGAGTTCATACTTACTATCCGCAAGCGCGGGCTCGTGCCACAGGTGCGCGACCTGCGCTACCTGCACGATGAAGAGCATTATGGATGGCTCCTTGCAAGCCCGCAAGTATTTGAAGAGTTTGAGGGCTGGTCGTCCTCATCTTCTTCGTCTTCTCCTTTCCCTCCTTCCTAGACGCTGCTATTGGCCTTGGCGCCCTTCTTGTCTTTTTCTTCCTTGCCTTTGAACCTTGACATCTGGAACGGCTGCCACAGCTTCATCGAGTTGCAGAGGATGACTGTTATTGTCATGCCGATGAGAAATCCCCCTACAAGGTCGGTAGGAAAATGCTGCTGGACATAGATGTGGGTCACTCCTATGATTACGGGAAACGCCCATATCGCGTACCCTGCAACCTTTGACTTGCAGTACAGCATGTAGCCAACGATGAACGCCAGGGCCGTAGCCCTTGCCACGTGGCCTGACGGGTATGAAAAGGCCGCCGCAAAGGGCGCAAGGCTGTCGCTTTCAACCTCGAAATCCTGCGGCAGTTTTATCGCAGGCACGAACGCGTACTGCGGAGCCGTCCTGCCAATGACCGGCTTTACGTACATAACTACTATGGCGAGCGCGACTATGCTGATGAGAAATATCATCCCCGCCTTTCTCGTGCGCCTGACTATTGTGATGGCAATAGCAAACAGGAGGAGGGTCGCCACGTCGCCAGTAGTCGTCAATGCAATCATGACCGCGTCAAGGCCGGGATTGCTCCCCTCTATTGACTTTGCATACTTGTTGACCGCGTTGTCAATGCCACTTGTGGCGCCTGACTCGACCACCACGCTGAAAACTATGAAAACGACAACGAGCGCAAGAAACTGGAACGAGCGAGTCCTGAACATCCACGGCGGGCTTGCAGCGCTTGACGACGGTGGCGATGACGACGAGGACGACGACAACTCTTTATTAAAAAGAGGCCCAATCTTGCCGTTTAATTGTTTTCCTATGCCACGTTCTTTGACCTGCATTGCGGGCACAGCTTGGGCTCTTCCGCCTCCGCAAACCATGAAACAGTGTTGCAGTCCTTGCACGTCTTGGCCTCAAGCTCTGTCATTATCTTGAAGTAGCGCGTGTTAAAATTCTGTGCAATTGGGCGCAAAAAGCCGGATTCTTCCATCTCCAAGAGGACGTCCTCAAAGTCAAGGACATCAAGGTTTGCCGTCCTGTACCTATCTATCTCTTTGAGGTAGCCTAGGATTTCATCGTTTGAAAAGCGGTAGTCAGTGTCGTTGAAATTGTCAGATATTATCTTGCGTATGTCCTGCCTGCTTACCTTTGTTGTTGGCGGCGACGACGATGATGACATGTGGCTGACCGCGTCCTTGCTTCCCTTGGGAGCGTGAGCGCTATTTAATCGTGCGGTTGTTTTGTTGCTATCGCGGGCCTGCGCATATATATAAATTCTAGAGCGTTCTAGTGTCGTCCTGCAGTTTCTTGGCAGACGCCGGGTCTCTATCGGCATAGTACTTTACCATGCCTAGCTTAAGTACCTTTAGTGACAAGAGGGCGCACTTGATCCTCGCTGGGCCGAGGTTCATGAGGCCGATGTTCTCCAGAATGTCGTCCTTTGTCAGGTCTTTCACCGATGCCAACTGCTTGTTCATGACCATCTCTGTCAGCATCGACGCGCTTGCCTGGCTGATTGCGCAGCCACGACCCTCAAACTTGATGTCCTTTATCTTGTCGCCATCTACCTTCAAATGGATGTCGATCTCGTCGCCGCAGAGTGGGTTAGAATCGTGTATGCTGACGTCTGCATTCTGAATTTTGCCCTTGTTCCGGGGGTTGCGGTAATGGTCGAGTATTATTTCGCGGTAAATGTCGTCACTCAAATCTTGAACAGCCTCCTTGCGTCAGAAAGCGCCTCAATGAATGTGTCGACCTCCTCTTTGGTGTTGTAGATATAAAAGCTTGCCCTTGAAGTCGCGGCAACGTCAAGGCGCTCCATGAGCACCTGTGCGCAGTGGTGCCCGGACCTGATGGCCACTCCGTGGTCGTTCATGATGGTCGCAAGATCGTGCGGGTGTATGTCGCCGATGTTAAACGATACGACTCCTCCCCTGTCCTTTACGTCCATCGGGCCGTATACTGTCACGCCCTTTACCTGCGCAATTTTGTCCAGCGCGTATTTCGTGATGTCAATTTCGTGCTCCCTGACCCTGTCCATACCGATCTTTTCAAGGTAGTCTATTGCCGTTGCAAAGCCGATGACATCGGCTATGTTGGGTGTGCCCCCTTCGAACTTGTACGGGAGGTCATTGTAGCGCGTCTCAAACTTGTGCACTTCTTTTATCATGTCGCCCCCACCCATGAACGGCGGCATCTTTTCAAGCAGGTCGCGCTTTACGTATAGCACGCCGACGCCCGTCGGCCCTAGCATCTTGTGGGCCGAAAACGCCATGAACTCGCAGTCCATCTTTTGCACGTCGACTGGCATGTGCGGAACCGACTGCGCACCATCAACCAGCACGGGGATGCCCTTCCCGTGGGCCATCCTTATCATGTCATCTATCGGTGTTATGGTGCCAAGTACATTTGACATCTGCGATACGGATACGAGCTTTACTTTGCCCGAATCAAGGTATTTCTTGTACTCGTGCATCTTTAGGTAGCCGTCGTCGCCGACGCCGACGTATTCCAGCTTAGCGCCCTTTTCTTGGGTCAGCATCTGCCAAGGGACGATATTTGAGTGATGCTCTATCTCCGTAATCACTATCCTGTCGTCTTTTTTTAAGTTCGCCCTCCCCCACGAGTACCCGACAAGGTTAATCGCCTCAGTCGCGTTGCGGGTAAAGATTATCTCGTCCGTCGAACGGGCGTTTATGAACTTGGCAATCTTGATCCTCGTATCTTCGTAAGCCTTGGTTGCCTCTTCGGCAAGCTGATGCACCGCCCTGTGGATGTTGGAGTTGTAGTTCATGTAATAGTCGTGGATGGCGTCGATGACTGCAAGCGGCTTTTGAGTGGTCGCCGCGTTGTCCAGGTACACTAGGGGCTTGCCACCCATCACCTTCCGCTTCAGGATGGGAAAATCTTTGCGGATCTTTTCGACATTGAGGGCGCCTTTCTGCATCATGATGTTAATCGATCTTGATGTAAATTGCGTCGTCCTGTATTTTAACCTTGTAAGTTTTAAGGGGCGCAGTGGCAGGAGGGTTCTGCGGCACGCCGTCAGTCAGCTTGAACGCGGAAAGATGCAGCGGGCACGTCACCGTCCTTTCGCCCTCGTTTACAAAGCCGCTAGTCAGGTCGGCATAGGCGTGGGTGCATATCCTATCGGTGGCGTAGATGTCGCCTCCCATCTTTGCTACCATCAGTTTCTTTCCCGCGTGGTCAAACTCCTTCAGCTCGCCGCTTGCAAGTGCGCCGGCATCGCAGACGCGCGTCCAGCCATTCTTCTCCTCTTTTCCTTCATCCATGTCCTGATACTACTACTACCTGTACTTGTAGTGTTTTTCAAAGATGTCCTGCGTTTCGCGATAGCGCGACTTTTCTACTTCAAGGATCTGCTCCATCGCCTCGTCGGCGCGCAGCATGAGAGGGTTGCCCTGCCACTTGTTCTCTATCAGGTAGTTTATCCACGCCCTTATGGTCGGACCCATTTTTCTTGACAGCGGCTCCAAAAACCCCGAGACTATCTCGCGCTTGGCGCCTTCCCTGCTCAGGCCCCTAGTTGTCAGGTAGAATATTTGGTTCTCGTCAATCTGGGCTACCGAGGCCGAGTGGGTTGCCCTGACCTCGTTTGTCAGGATTTCAAGGCCCGGTATGGAATCTGATTTTGCTCCCTTGTCAAGCAATATCGCGTGGCCCGCCAGATATGATTCCGTGCCCTTGCCTTGTTTGTCAATTTTTATCATGCCTTTGAACAGCGATTTTGAAGTGTCTTTCATGACCGACTTTACCTGCACCTTGCCCCTTGAAAAAGGGCCGTTGTGTATCAGGTTTGACATGATGTCAAACGACTGGTTGCCTACTCCAAAGACAATTTCGACGTCTTCTGCACTCGCGCCCTGGCCCTTCATGACGCTGTCCGTCTTAAACCTTGACAGCATGGTGCCAAAAAGGCCGACGTACCACGACATCTTGGCGTCCCTTTCTACAAATGCCTTTCTGTTTGAAACGCAAACAGTGTCTGTGTCCATCGCCTGCAGCGTAACTACCTCGAGGTGCGCGTTTGGCTTGACCGACGTCTCGATTAGCTCAAAATAGCTCTGCTGTGTTTCAGAGTTGCCGCCGGCGGTCCCTGGCGCGTACAGCTCTTGCACGACAGTCGCCTTGGAACCCTGCTCCGCGATAAAGATGTTCCTTGACACGAGCGACGTGCCGTCGTCTGCAAGCGACGTTATGATCCTTATCGGATCTTCCAAAACGACGTTCCTAGGCACATAAATAAAGACGCCTGACTGGAACGCTGCGGCTTCAAGTGCCATGAACTTGTCCTCTGAATGGTCAAGCGGGTTTGCTTCCATGTGTGCTCTGACAATGTCAGGATGCCTGGCAACCGCGTCTTTGATGCCGGTAACAATCACTCCTTGCTTGGCGATATTCTCCTTTACTACGACTTTGCTTATCTCGGAGCCTATCTGCAATATCCCAGTCTCTTTTTCCAGCTCTTCGAGCCTCTTGGCAAGGTCGCCGCTTTTTGCGTGTTTGATGCCGTTTTTGTTATTTTGCTCGGCGAAGTCTAGGTGAATGCTCTGGGGCTTGATCCTGTTTGCGTCAGTGTATTTCGAGTAGAGCGGGGAAACCTCGTTTGGGAGCGAAAGGTATTTTGCGAGGGCTATTTTCCTGTCCTCTGCAAGCCATGCAGGGTCTTTTGCAAATGTCTTTTCTTCTGTTATGCTGCTTGCGCTGACGTTGGCAAGCGTGGTTGTAGTTGGTGGCATTTTTTTCTCAATCACCCTGTAAAAAGAAATGTGGAGTAGAGCGTGCCTAACCGACGGAACCTTCCATCTCGAGCTTTACCAGCCTGTTGAGCTCGACCGCGTATTCCATAGGTAGTTCCTTTGTGAACGGCTCGATGAATCCTCCTACTATCATGGACAGCGCGTCTGACTCTGTGTACCCACGTGACATCAGGTAGAATATTTGGTCCTCGCCTATCTTGCCCACGGTAGCCTCGTGGGTGATGGTTGCGTCGTCCTCGTTTACCTCTATGTACGGGTACGTGTCGGTCCTAGACTTTTCGTCAAGCAACAGCGCGTCGCATCTGACGTTTGACTTGACCCCTGTGGCTCCCTTTGCTACGTGCAACAGCCCCCTATACGTGGTTCTGCCAGAGTCCTTGCTGACCGACTTGCTCGTGATCCTTGAAGTCGTGTTCGGCGCAAGGTGCACTGCCTTCGCCCCTGCGTCCTGGTGCTGACCGCCTCCCGCAAATGCGATTGAAACCACCTCTGCATGCGCACCCTTGCCGAGCATGTATACTCCGGGGTACTTCATGGTCAACTTGCTCCCGATGTTGCCGTCTATCCACTCGACCTTGGCACCTTCGTACGCGTATGCTCTCTTGGTCACTAGATTGTACACGTCCTTGCTCCAGTTCTGGATCGTAGTATAGCGGATCCTTGCCCCCTTCTTTGCGATGAGTTCAACTACTGCAGAGTGCAGAGACTCTGTCGAATATACCGGCGCCGTGCAGCCTTCGATGTAGTGAACGTCTGCCCCTTCGTCGGCTATGATGAGCGTGCGCTCGAATTGGCCTATGTTCTCTGCGTTGATCCTGAAATACGCCTGCAGCGGCAGGTCAACCTTGACGTTTGGTGGTATATAGATGAACGAGCCTCCCGACCACACTGCACTGTTGAGAGCCGCAAACTTGTTGTCCTCCGGCGGTATGACTTTGCCAAAGTGTTTCTTTACTATTTCGGGGTATTCCTTTACTGCAGTGTCAGTATCGGCAAAAATGACACCCTTTTTCGCAAGGTCTTCGCGCAGGTTGTGGTAGACTACTTCAGATTCGTACTGCGCGCCCACGCCTGCAAGGAACTTGCGCTCTGCCTCCGGGATGCCGAGCTTCTCAAACGTGTTCCTGACGGACTCGGGCACCTCGTCCCAGTTCTTGCCCTGCTTCTCTGAAGCCTTGGCGTAATAGTAGATGTTCTGGAAGTCAATTTTTGACAGGTCGCCCCCCCATTCTGGCATGGGCTTGCTCATAAAGACATCAAAAGACCTGAGCCTGAAATCGCGCATCCAGTCCGGCTCGCCCTTCATGCGGCTGATCTCTTCTACGGTGCCCCTGGAGAGCCCCTTTTTGCTAAGGTAAACATAGAGCTCTGTTGAATCTTTAAAGTCGTACTTGCTATAATCCATATTAAGGTCTTCTGCTGTCATCTCTACAGCTTCATAACGCTGTTATTTTATATATATTTTCCACTTTACAACCGGGGTTTTGGTAATTTGTACGGCCTAACCCCATAATTCGTACAACCTAAGTCGTATATCTCATTGCGTTTCTGACTTCAAGGGCACCCTTGCGGACGAGTGCCTGCACGTCGAGAGCCAGGTCGTCCATCCTGATCGTGCCTTCTTTGAGGAGGTCAAGTATGTCGCGGACGGACACCATCTCGTGCCTTCCAGGGACAATCGCCCTGCTATCAAGCACGCCCTGTCCCGTCTTTACACCTAGCACCCACAGCAGCTCTTCGACCTTGCTTTTTTGCAGGGCCAGTTTATCTGAATACTGCTTTATCGCTTCCTCGTTATGCTCTTGCATGGCCTTGGCGAGCATTTTCGCTATGGAGCTGGCCTGCCCCTCAAGCAGGTCTATCCTCAGGCGTATGTCCTTTTCAGGGCGCAACATGTGTATGCGTTCTACTAACCATATCCAGCGCGCCGCCTGGACTTAATAAAATTTCGATCAGCTTATTTTTACCTTATTAATCGTGCCTGCGCTTTGTAGACCAGTAAGTAGTCGCAGCAGAGTCCCCTCTCCACTGGCGATAGTCGGCGATTATTAGCGCGTGGTCAAAAGCGGCCTTTTTAACGTCTGCAAGCTCAACCCATTCGAGGTTCGAAGCATCGTCCTCAGCCTTTTCCTTGCCACCGGTTATAATCGAGACGAACACCACTGTCATGGTGTGCATCCTTGGATCCCTGTGCGGGTCAGAATAGACACCAAGGATGTTTATGGGCTCTATTTCGAGCGACGTTTCCTCCAGCACTTCGCGCTTTACAGCATCTTCCACGGTTTCACCCTCGTTCACAAAGCCACCAGGCAGGGCAAGCATGCCCTTGAATGGGTCTTTTTTCCGCCTTACCATCAGGATCCTGGATCCTTTTTGCAGTATTGCATCTATCGTGGGCGTGGGGTTGCGGTAGTTCATATCTCTATGTTCGTATGTGTATAATGTTGGGACTTTCAAGCTATTAACGTTTATACGTATTTGCAATAATTTCAATGTATACTAATGATAATCAGAAAAATGATGTATATCGAAGAAAACATGAAAAAAACTCTAATGTGGCATACCGCTGGCGCCGAAATCTTTTAAAGAATGCCCATGTATATGATACATGTTAGACATATGTCGTTGTTCGAGCTAGAGGCGCCAATGCCCCTTACCATATGCCCAAAGTGTGGTAGGCAAGTGCGCATCGATGGCCATTGCGAATGCGAGGCAATATTTCTGACAAAGCCCCGCAAGCAGCATTGAAATCTCAATGGCCCGGCTGTCGTTGCTGTTGCGCTGTCTGATCGCTAGACATTTCTGTGAATGCAAACATGGTTGTCTGGCCGGTGTGCGACCTATCAATGTACTGTGGTTGGACGTGGTCAGGAAAATCAGGGCAAAGGCCATGCAATTTTACTTTGTCATACAGCCTGCCAGTTACATTTTTGCCGTATTCTTTGTTGCAGGCGATGTACTTCTGCTTGGCAGAAGACCCTTCTTTGATTTCATAGATTTTTCTATAGCGCCTTTCTCCATCTTGGATCCCGAGCAAACGGAGGGTCAGCTTCACGCGGTCCCAGATGTCATCGCGCATGCGCAACATTGCGCCAAAGACGTACTTTACTCCTGCTTCCTTACAGCAGTTCACCACAGCATCAAGTTCATCATCGGTATCGGTGACAAGGGGCATTATCGGGTCGACGTTTATACCACATGGCACACCAGCGCTCGTGAACTTTTTAATGACTGCAAAAATCCGCTCTGCAGAGGGCGTGCCGGGCTCCACTATGCGTCTTATCCTTTCGTTTGTGGTAGTTATGGACCAGATGACTAGGCAGTTGTGGCTGTACCTGCTGTGCAGCTCCAAGTCGCGCTCTATGAGAGCAGATTTCGTGAAGACATAGTATGGCACGTTGTATTTCTGCAGCACCTGTATGCACCTCTTGGTCAGACCGTACTTTAGCTCTGCAGGCTGGTAGGCGTCAGTTGCCGACGCGACCATCACCGGATTTATGGCGCCTCGCTTCCATGACGCTAGCTCTTTTTCAAGGATCTCTGGCGCGTTGCTCTTGGCATAGACCTTGTCATAAAACTCTGGCGACCATTCGTACGTGGCGTAGCAGTAGGCGCACCTGTGCTGGCAACCCTGATACGGGTTTACTGCCATTCCGGTGTAGCCTTTGACTGCAAAGGGGTGAATTATAGACTTGGCCTGTTTGGTTTCGTATTTTGGGGCCGAAGACTCATCATACCATAGTAGTCCTGACATGTCGGCACATGCAAACACATGCCTATTAAGATAGAGAACACTTCAGGGAGAGGGAGTAGAAATGAAACATGATGTACGTATGCATATATCGTCTTTGTCCTCGTTGTTATTCTACTTCTACGCACACTGACGTTTCTTCTATCATCGCAAAAATTTTGTCACCAAAGTAGCAATAGTTGTGTGTGTATGTGTGTATGTAATGCCTGCGCATACGATTGACGCGCGAGATCAGCACGTAACTACTCCGTTATAAGAGAAAGTCAAGATTTAACCATTTTTTCGTGGTTCAAAAATCGGCCATCATGATGTATAGTTTTTTATTGGCGCAAGAGTGGAAAAAAGGCGTGAAGGTTGGCGTAGTTGGGCTCGGCCTGATGGGTTCTGGCATTGCAAAGCGCTTGATAAGCACTAGACATGATGATGACGAAGACGACGAGATCTGGGTCTATAACAGGGATGGGTCAAGGGCAAAGCCGTTTTCAAAAGACGCCAAAGTGGCCGCAAGCCCACTTGAGCTTGCCTCAAACTGTGACCTTGTCATCACAGTAGTAACAAACTTTGACGCGGTCAGAGAAGTATTTTTTGGCGATGCAGGGATAGCCAAGTCAAAGAGAAAAGAGGGTGACGGCGCGCCTCTGGTAGTGGCAGACGCCAGCACCATCTCACCAGAACAGTCCGCATACTGCGCGCAAGAGCTGCGCAAAGGCGGAATTGAAATGCTCGGCGTGCCGGTGATGGGTGGGCCTGCAGCTGCCGAAGCAGGTGAGCTCGTGCCTATGATTGCCGGGAGCAGGCAGGCATTTGAAAAGGCAAGGTCCGTGATAGAAAGGATAGGCAAGAAGGTGTATTACGTCTCTGAAAAAGATGGTGCCGCAAACGCAGTGAAACTAGCCCTAAACCTCAACATCGCGCTAATCGCAACGGCCGTGTCGGAAGGGATCACGCTTGTAAAGGGATCGGGCATCGACCCTGCGATATTCGTGCAGGTGTTGAACAACACCTATTTCAAGACCGGCCTGTCGGAGAAAAAGGGGCCGCTTATGGTGGCAGGCGACTATGCGCCCTCTTTCCATCTGAAGAACATGCTAAAAGACTTGGAGCTCGCAAACGATACTGCCAAGGCGCGTGGCATCGCGCTTCCGACCGCCGCGCAAGTACAGCAGATGTTCCGGGCTGCAAACAACAGTGGGTACTCTGAAATGGACTACACCGCGATCTGCGCTTTTCTTGCCAAGATAAATGGAATGAGGGAGGAAGAAAAATAAAAGACATGATAAAGCTTTCCGTGCTAAAGGACTTGCAGCCGATTGCTGGCGAGTTTACCGCGTTTGCGTCGCTCCCGGACATGGGACGCGTCGGCGGGTTAGTGTCGTCCTTTCTTGCGCAGCACCTAAAGTGCGAGCAGGTAGCCGAGATAGTTTCAAGCGACAAGCCCTGGGTGTCGTACTCTGACGGCGTGGTGAAAAGTGCAAGCGACACGTACAAGGTGTTTTACGACAAGACAAACAAGCTTTTAGTGTTCACGGGCGAGTCGCAGCCGCAGGATCCCGGGCAGCTGTACGCGTTATGCAACGCTTTTTTGGACTATGCGCAAAAAATCGGCACGGTGAAAAAGCTGTATGGAGCCGGCGGCTACCTCCGGGAACAGTTGACCGGCGCGCCACGGGTATGTGGGGTAGTCAACAGGCAGGAGCTGAAAAAGGCGCTGGCTCAGGCCGGCATCGAAGCCGTTGGCAGCGAGATTTCCACCATAACATGGTTTAACGGCGTGATCTTAGGCCTTGCTGCAGAACGGGGCATCGACGCCATCGGCCTTTTCGGCGAGATAGCCGAGACAACGGTTCCGCAGCCTCTTGCCGCAAAGAGCATCGTGTCTGCGTTTTCAAAACTGGAGAAAATCCCGCTCGACACCAAGCCCCTCGACCAGCACTACGAGTCGATACTAGAAGAGATACAGAAAAAGAAAGAGCCCGGCAAGTTTGGACCCTGAATTGGCTGATGATGGGCAGTCGTCCCTTAGTGTATCCTCGCGCCGAGTGGCACTTCTCCTTCTTCTGCAATGGTCAGAAATGCCGGTCTGCCCTCAGGCCCGTCTGCTGCCAAGAGCATTCCGTTTGAGGTCATATCGCCAATTTTCCGAGGCGCCAGGTTCGTGCATATCACCACTGTCCTTCCTACAAAATCCTCGGGCTTTATCCATAGCGCCGCGCCGACTGCGACTTCGCGCTTTTCCGTGCCAATGTCAACTACGGCCTTGAACACTTTTTTCATGCCAGAAATGGCCTCTGCACTTACCACCTTGCCAACCTTTAGCTGCACCTTGATAAATTCGTCAAACGTTATTATCTGTCCTTGTTCGCTCACTTTTTTGTCTACACCTTTTGTTTCTCATGTTGTCGGTCTATTAAATTGGTAACGTGTACAAGTGTGCAATTGGCCGTTACTTGTTTAAGCTAATGCACGCGCCTTGCGACAAGCGAATGGATGAAGTCGTCTGGAGCAATAATGCGCCTGAGCCTGACTGCCGCTTTTTCTCTTGTAGAGCCGAGAAGGTACCTGTATTTCGGTCTTGGAGATGACACTGCGTCGTATATTGCGTCTGCAACTATTGACGCCGGCAGGCCGCGTTGGACCTTATCTCGTTGCATGAGGTATTTCTCGTACGCTTTTGAAAACCTAGAACCTTTTAGTTGTGATACCTTTTCATCCGTCACGTGGTGTATGTTTGACTCAATCACGCCCGGGTTGATGCTCGCAACCTTTATCCCCGTATACCAGAGTTCAATGCGCAGAGCCTCCGTGAACGCTTCGAGCGCATGCTTGGTGGCGCAGTAAATCCCGATGGTTGGGAGCGACACCATGCCTGCCATCGAGCTCACATTTACAATTCTGCCTTCTTTTTGTGCCATCAGCACTGGAAGCACCTTTTTGGTGACCCCGACCAACCCAAAAAAATTGGTCTCAAACTGTGCCCTTATGTTCTCCATGGACAAGTCCTCGATGGCGCCGGGCTCGACGTAACCTGCATTGTTGATAAGGCCAAAGAAATCGCCGGATTCGATAATCGGGTCCAGCACCTGACCAAACCGATCCGGTTTTGTAATGTCAAACTCGACGGGGACAAAGTTTGCCAGTTCTCCTGCAATTTCTGAAAGCCTAGCATAGCTCCTTGCAAGGCCATAAACTCTATACCCTTCGCTTGCAAGCCTGAATGATGCGGCCTTGCCGATGCCGCTCGATGCCCCCGTGACTATTATTGATTTCATGTTACAATCAATATGTATGTATGAACATGCACATAGGCATACACATACGCGTTGCATGTACGTATTGCCTGTTACGACATCGTGTCATCATTTGATTATCGCATCAAAGCGCTTCATGGCGACTGGCAAATCTTCAAGCAAGTCTTCAGACGTCATGTGCAGGCCTACGCGGTTGAACGCAAGGTTGCCCGCAAGCCCGTTAAAGTAGGCCGCAAGTAGAGCCGCTTCAAAGGAAGATGGAACCTTACACATGAGACCCGCGGTGATGCCTGCCAGCACGTCGCCAGTACCTCCGACGGTCATGGCGCAGTTGTGCGTGCGGTTTATCCCTGTACTTTTGCCGTCAGAGATGATGTCCGCGGGCCCCTTGAGCAGGATTGTTATGCCGTGCTTTTCTGCACTGGCGGACACGTTTGCGATCCTCTCTTTCTCGTCCTTGCCGGGCTCATGTCCAAACAGTCGCTTGTATTCCCCTGCATGTGGGGTCACGACTGAACCCGTGTCTACGATTTCAGGCAGTACCTCTGGTACGAGAGCGGAAGCATCGAGCAAGAGTTTTTCCGTCCCCTTCTCCTTGAGCTTTTTCACCAGCGT
Organism: Nitrososphaera sp.; assembly: GCA_035547955.1. Classification (GTDB taxonomy): domain Archaea; phylum Thermoproteota; class Nitrososphaeria; order Nitrososphaerales; family Nitrososphaeraceae; genus Nitrososphaera. The sequence goes on from DASZTR010000085.1 coordinate 20,938, forward strand.
GATTATTGCCTCCGGGCAGGCTATGCTCATGCCCATGCCCATGGCTGCGGCGTCGGGCTTTTTTGGGAGCATCGCCACAAGCCTGTTTGCAGCACCCACTGTCAGCCTGTCGTCGGGGAGTGGTAGGGCGATGAGCGCCGGCGAAAAGCAACGCACTTCGGTGATTATCGAGCGGGGGACGGCCGTGTAGACCAGGTCCGTGCCTGCGCGAAGAGCAGCAGTGCTGGTGAATATGGGCGCGCCGTGGTAGTACCTGCTTCCGCCAGCCACTAGGACCGTGCCGTTGTCGCCCTTCTTCGATGACGACTTGCGAGGCGGCATCATTTTTTTGGCAAGTGGCATGTTTATGGTGATGACTCTTGCGGCCACGAGAAAACAAGCTCACACGCCAAGATATAAAGAAAGGGTTTAGACCATCCTCGTCAAGCTAGCCAGGTTCGGCATGTATGGTGACTATTGACCCTGGATATCTTGTGCGTATCTTTTTTTCTATCTCTGTCACGCGCTCATGCACCTGCTCTATGGTGGCAGCTGCTGCTTGCGGTCCACCTGCTGGAAAGCCTATATCGACGTCTATCTTAAGCGTGTTTCCGTCGTCGGTCCGGAATGTCGCTATCCTTCCGACTCTGTATATCTCGCCTGACGCAAGGACTATTTGTCGTATAGAGTCCAGGATCTCCGCGTCTGCCAGTGGGTGGACGCCTGCCACCTCCG
>DASZTR010000086.1:0-8274 GCA_035547955.1 Nitrososphaera sp.
ATTGTGACTGCCGTCGACGGGCATGAGATGAAGCGCATAGAGGACGTAATTACTTATCTTGAGCAGCATGTGCACCCCGGTGACACGGTGACGCTCGACCTTGACCGGTCAGGACAGCACGTACAAGTGCAGGCGACGCTCGCAGCAAGGCCGAGCCCTGCTGCCTGACGGCGGACTACGGCGACTCTGAAAAAATAATGTAGATGCAATAATAATAATATATACTGCGGTACGCCAAAGCGCGCTGGTAGTAGCAATGCTCGGAGACCGCAACCTGCGTGGGTTGATAGAAAAGACACTTGACCGCCTAAGCGACGACCTGAACGTCAAGATCGACAAGAAAAACCCAGACAGGATACACGCCCTTGAAGCAGCGCTCTGCACGCGGTTTTCATACTATGAGCGTAAAGATTTTCTCCCGGAGGACAACGCATCCAAGGTCTCTATCCTCCTGAGCCACGGCATCCGAAATGCATTGAGCAACATCAGGGGGGAATACAAGGTGGACAGCCTGACCCTTGACGTGAACGCAGACATGCTGATGGGCGACGAGTTTGTCGTGCGCTTTGAGATAGTGCCCGAGCTCCCGCCTATGCCACACCCACGGCACCTCCTGTACCTCAACGCGTGCCTGTTCGCCCTTGGGAAGGACGAGGGTATACTCATCTACATGACAGCAGAGGGCAAGACTATAGAATACTCTGTCACAAAGAACAACCGCATGTTCGAGGAAATTGTGCGCAGGGCACGCGTGCTGAGCACTCTCTTGAAGGATGGCAAGGTGCCGATAGTCGAGCCGTCAGATTTGTGTATGAGGTGCAAGTACTACACACGCTGCTATTCCCGTGAGAAAGCCAAGGAAAGCACGGACATGTTGCAGGAAATATTTGGCAAGCTATCGCCAAAGTAAAAAGAAGGAGATGAGAAGAAGATCTTTAGCTGTTATTTTTTCTTATTCTATTCTCCGTGACCGCCGCCACCACCGCCGTGGGCGCTACTGCTAGCTGCTGTTGATGACGTATACCCTTGACTGTATCTCCTTGCCCTTGCCGCAAAGACAATGCCGACTAGGAACGCGAACATACCTGTCGTCACGCCGAAAATGAACATTTGTTCAGCCATGTGCGTACATGCGTTTTGCCCAAAGTTTTTATCCTTATCGATATTGCTCCCTGAATGACAAGATATTATCATAAAAATTTACGGGAATGTCAGGGTAAAGTCCTTGTCCGCTGCAGTGGTCTGGAGGTTTGCCGCTGTGATCCTGTACGAGTACGTGCCGTCTATTGAAAACTTGGCGTCGCCGGCGACCATCTTGTCCCATTCGCTCGCAATTGCGCCTGTGCGCTCGACAGTCTGGCTATCCCTTGCGGTCAGCGTCGTCCCTGCCACTATTGGGAACAGGTTGCTCTGCGAGTCCAAAAAGCCCTGCGCGCTCTGCCCCACGTCGCCAATTGTCATGCGCTCTCCGTCCACGCTGGTAGTGTAGTGTATCGTCTCCAGTATGACAGTGGTGGGGTTGGGGTTCTTTACCGTGAACGTGACCTGCACGTTGGCGTGGGTGTCGTCTGCCTTTGTCACCGTGACGTTCTTGACATTGATGATCGGCTGGATGATGTTCAAGCCATTGCCACTCGTAGTCGCGTTGTTTGTTGAGCTGCTGCCTCCAGTGCTTGAGCCCTGCGGGACAGCAGGCAGGAGACTGTTGTTTGTGCCAAGCACAAAGAATATCACAACGGCCACTACGGCGATCCCTCCGCCGGCAGCGTAGACAGCCTTTATGTTCAAAACGGTGTTAGCTGCCGCCTGCCCGTGTTTAAATCTGTCGCTTGCGCTGCAAAATGCTTATACTTGTGCTAAACGACATAGACAAGCTGCGGAAAAAAAGACATGCAGTACCACAAAGCGGCCCACCTTGGCAAACAGCGCGCGCAAAAAGCGCAAATGAAGCTGTTCGACTACACCGGCTTTGCGATGCTGACGTATACGATAAAGCAGTCCGACGGGGGCTCTTTTGAGCCCGTAGGAGAGGAAGAACTTGCAGCCAAGATGACAAGAGGCGAAGAGGCGATGCTGTTCATCTGTGACAAAGACGGCTATGCCAAGGCGCAGTCAAAGCCACTGCCGCTTGCAAAGGGGGAAGAGGCTTTCAAAAAGATGGTCGCCGACGGCATACCCGAATTTTCAGGCGAGATAAAGACGGTATCCTAGACATCAGTAATTATCTTAGTGCCGGCGGCCCTGTTCTTGAGTATGACGTCTCTGATTACCACTGGCTCTGACTTTATCACGACGGTGGGTATCTTGGACCTCTCGATAACCTTTAGCGCGACGATATCCATCAGGTCGTAACCTCCAGCCATCGAGCTTTCGCCGGCAAGGAGGTCGCGGCACTGTTTTGTCGTTATCTCTGAATATAGTCTTGCGTCCTTGTTCTTGCGCGGATCGGAGTCGTAAATGCCGTCAACGTCCGTGGCATTGACAAAGCGCGCCGCGCCGACCTTTTCGGCGATGAGTGCCGAAGTGGCGTTCGTGCTCTGGCCCGGGTGCAGGCCGCCAGAGACGACTATTTTGCCGCTCGCAACAGCCTGTGTGACCTGCTCCAAGTCCTCCGGGACTGCAGGATATGCCTTTTTTCCAAGTGCAGCTATGAGCAGCTTGGCGTTGAGCCTTGACACCTCTATCCCCATGATATCGAGGCTGGCCTCGTCTAGGCCAAAGCCCCTTGCGATGCCGATGTAGTGCCGCGCGACCTTGCCGCCTCCTGCTACCACTACTGGCTGCACCTTCCTTGCAGAGGATGGAAAAGAAATACCTGCAAGCATAGTAGCATATTTTTTTATCTCGCTGCCGTCTTCCTCGCCGCTGAACACCCTGCCGCTAAGCTTGATGACAACTATAGCAGCTGCTGCCGCTTGACGGCGGCTCTTTTTACTACCTGCTGCTGCCGCCACCATGAAGTGATTTCCCTGCCCCCATTTCCAGTGTCTCTTTGACTCCAAGCACCTTTTTAACAGATCGTTCTACTCTCTGCCTGCTCTCTGCGGTTGTGTATATACGCAGCATGTCAAAAAAGCCGGCGATGGAACCTACAAGCGGTATCTCTGACATTGGCACCTCTTGCACGCCCTTTTTGTCCGTGACAAGGATTGATAACATCTCGCTCTTGCTAGGCGTCAGGGGCGTCGACGATGCCCTTGAGGCGTCTGCAAAGACATGGCTCCTGTCGACGCCGGCCGTCTCTGCGACCTCTTCTTCAAGGGCTGAAAGCGCCTTTCTGTCCATCGTGCGCCTGCTGTGCCTGTCACGCTTGTGCAAGAGTTTTTCATAGACGCATTTTAGTAGGCGCCGGTCGCGGTAGTCCCGGGCAAGCCTTGCAGCCATGTCATAGCTGCCGCCTTCCTTTTTATCGTCCATATTACATAGACGCTCCAGAGTTGCCTCGTCGGTGATGGAGAGGTAGTTTTCAAGCGACGTATCGGTGAGGCCGAGCGCCGGGTCCGCGTTTATCATGGAATGCAAAAGCATCACCTCTGCCGACCTGACCGTCTTGTGGAAATAGACTGCCTTGAACATTTCGTACCTTGATATCAGCATAGACTCTAGCGAGTTGAGTGCCGACCTGTTGATGGCAAGCTTGCCGGCGGCGACTTCGTAAGAGCTTATCATCCTGTAATAGTCTACCTTGCCATATTCGGCGCCTGTGAAGTACGAGTCGCGGGGGAGGTAGTCCATGATGTCTGCTGAAAGACCTCCTGAAATTATCTCGTTGAGGAATTGCACCTTTGACTGGCCAAACGACAACCGCGATATGTGGTCCGCACTGTAGCCGTTTCTGGAAAGTGCGTCTGCCACATCGCTCTTTGTTATTATGCGTCTGCCCATCTCTTCGTGGTTCGTGCCGCACCTAGTCTCAAGCACCTCTTCAAAGAGGTGCGAAAATGGGCCGTGACCGATGTCGTGCAAGAGCGCGGCGAGCCGCAGCTCCTCTACAACCTCTGCGTTGTCAATGTATCCCTTGGCAAGCAGGCTCTCACACGCAAGGCCGGCGATGTGCATCGCGCCAAGCGAGTGCTCAAAGCGCGAGTGCTGCGCGCTAGGATAGACCAGATGCGCGCCAGCAAGCTGGCGTATGCGCCGGAGGCGCTGGAACGAATCACTGTCAATGACGTCCTTTTCAGCCTGCGAAAACGGGATGTAGCGGTGTATCGGATCCGTGATCTCGCCTGCAAAATCTACCAATATGCGTGTGACGAGATGCACAGGAGCGAGGACCGACTTAAACTTTCAGTGCCTTCCTTACCGTTTTCAGTATTTCCTGGTGTACCTGCTCCTTGCCCTTTGAGCCGTCTATTACCTTCCACTTGAACTGCCGCGCAAATTTCTGGTAGTTCTTGTACGCGGCAGCCGCAAGTTTGACGTCGCCCTCAAATGCGTCGAGCACCTCTGCGCGATTCTTCGTCACATTCGGATTGACCAGTAAAAGGAGCACCATGTCCTCCTTGGGCAGGCCCTTGTCAAGTTTTTGCAGCCAGCCTGCGTCCATGCCGTTGGAAACACCGTACACGAGGTTTGACTGCCAGTAACGGTTCATGATGACTATGGTGCCGTTTTCCACCATGCTTTCTATATCCCTCTTTTTCTCCCATCTGTTTGCGGAAAAGAGCAAGTGCTTGACCTCCGGGGGATAGTCGCGCTTGCCGTCAAGAAACGCGCGGATTTCCATGCCTATTGGCGTGGTATAGTCCGGAAAGTCGACTACTACGCATATCTTGCCGTGCGCCTTGATGGCTTCCTGCAGCATGCGAGACTGGGTAGTCTTGCCTGCCTTGTCGGTCCCCTCTATAACAATTATCTTGCCCCTTGTTGCCACCGCCACAGGTCAAGACAGGCGCCAATAAAAAGATGTTGTGAATAATTCCCGGGAAAGCGGGTTTGTGAGAATTGCGCCTGTGATTTGCCCAGAATTTTAAACCAAAAAACCAACAAATTAAAATATTATCCACATTGTTAACAGGTGAGCACGGGGTAGCGCTTGAAAGACGGAAAATCCAATATCGCGATATTCGACACGTTCAAGACCCGCCGGAACAAGTTCACGGGTGAGGCCAAGAGGCAGCGGGGGATAATAGCCCACCTTGCGACGGAGCAGAGCCCGGAGCTTCGCACCCGTACGTCGATTGCGCACGCGATAGCCGAGCAGCATGGCATACTGTGGCAAAACATCTACTCTGGCATATTCCGCGACCTTGACGAGGTTCTGATTCCTGCCGGCGTCGTAAAAGAAGGGGGCAGGCTACCTCTCCGACGCGGTCCAAAGGCACTCCAGCTGGAGGGCGTGCCCTTTTACGAGCTTACTGATACCGGCCTACTCGTGGCGTCGTCGATAGAGGAGCTGGGCGACAAGCGCATGGGGCTATTGAAATCGTACGTGTCGTCTCTCCCTGCGAACGACCCGTCATGCAAGGCGATGAAGGAAGGAATGCTGCTCCTGATAGACCGCGCCCCGGCGTTTGTTACAAAGGTAATAAACGAATACATCTATGCGTATAGCACCGGCCTGATCGGCAGCATAGCGCCCCTTGAGACAAAAAAACTGCGCTCTGTGATTGCAAAAGAAATTGCCGTTGAAAAAGAGCTCGTGGAGGCCTTTGTGGCGTTCTCTGACGAGCAGAAGAATCTTGCGCGCAGCTTTTTCAAGGTAATGACTTGACTTACTTCTTGTTTTTTACCTGCCCGTGTGGCCACATGTTGGGCACTTGTACTCCTTGGACTTGCCCTTGCAGCCTTCGCAGCGCCATATGCGTGCGTTCTTGCACTTTGGGCACGAAAAACTCTCTGAAATCTCGCCTGGATGAACGTCTCTGCCGCAGGCATTGCACTTGGGCATATCGTACGAGCCGGAATACATGGTGTATATCTAGGAGCTGCTTTGCCTTCTGGACTATTTTTACTTTGTTTTTATATGCCAAGCAAAGAAGAGGATTTATACTGACCGCGCTGATCTCTATGCTGTATATGGGCATAGGAAGGTATGTTGTCCGCGAAGTCGCAAAGGAACTTGACCACAGATCGAGGGAGTTTTTCGAGTTTGTCATGCCGGCCATTGACATGGTAGAAGAAGGGAGCGAGCTTGTAGTCATTATCGACCTGCCGGGCTTTGCCAAGCAGGACATTTCGCTGAACATACGCCACGACAACATCCTCTCGATTAAGGCCAAGCGCGCTGCGCCGGAGGAAACCGGCACGGTCTATCAGCGGCACAGGCCGCTGCGGATAGAAAAAAGCATCGTGCTCCCAATCACAGTCAAGGAAGACGAAAAGATCGTGGGTAAGGCAACGTATGCAGACGGCGTCGTCACGCTCAGGATACCGCTGCCGTCAAAGACGACAATCCCTATAACCTGATCCTTTTTTCTACTTCCTTTTTGCCACGCCCACGATTATTGCCGCAGCGGCTGCTGCAAAGCCGATGTATGAAAACGTCGGATTCTGTGCTAGCATGAGGGCCGACCCGACAAAAAGCGCTGACGCAAGTATGCTTGCGGCAAGCGTCTTGTTATTGTTGCTGTTGCCGCCGGCATGCTTTTCATAACCGAACATCGGCTGGTTCTCCAAAAAAGACTTTAGCAAGGGCGCAACGCTTGCCGATGCCTCGATGCCCTTTGCGATGCGCTTTGCAGAAACCTTGACCTCCTCGATGTACGCGTCCCTGACAAGGCCTTCTTCCTCAAGCAGGTTGGCAAGCACCTTTACGAACTGGAACTTGACCTTGTGGTGCAGGTATATGCCTTCAAGCAGCGACGCCATGCGCATGTACAGCGCCAGGTTCTTTGGAAGCCTGAACGGAAAGCGGCTCATAGTCTTGTTGGCAAGGTCCATCAGTGCCTTTACTTCCATCTTGTCCACCTGCCTGCCGTACAGGGTCTGGATGGAGAGGCTTATCCCCTTTTCCACTATGTATCGGTTGACAGTCGGCTCTAGCGTGCCAAGCTCTATGAGCACATTTACCGTGCGCTCGGGATCCCTGTCGAGCAGGCCGAGGTACAGCCTGATGAGTCTCACGCGCGTCTCGTTGTCCAGCCTGCCGACCATCCCAAAGTCGTACAGGATGAGCCTCGCCTCCTCACTGTCTTCCACTGCGATGTTGCCGGGGTGCGGGTCTGCATGGAACACGCTGTGGCGCAGGAGCATCTTAAAGAACAGCCTGTGCACCCTTATGACCAGTTTTGACCTATCTATACCACGCGCTTCTAGCGCAGCGACGTCCGTTATCTTGATCCCAGGCAAGTACTCCATCGTCAGCACGTGCCTGGACGTTCTGTCCAAAAAGACGCCTGGTATCCGGACGGACGGGTCGTCAGCAAGGTTGCGCTTGATGGTGGCAAGGTTCTCCGCCTCTATCCTGTAGTCCATTTCTTCTTGGATTGTGTCGATAAACTGGGCCAGCATACCTTCGGCGGAAAAGCGCAGGTTCGAGTCGATAAAGCGAGTGGCAAGAGGTAGTATCTTTTTGAGGACGTATATGTCATCGGCTATGGTGCGCTCGATGTTTGGCCTGCTGACCTTGACAATGACCTGCCTGCCCTGATGCCTGGCAAGGTAGACCTGCCCGAGGCTTGCCCCTGACTTGGCGGCGGGGTCGAAGTCTTCAAATACTTCTTCTATTCTGCCAAGCTCTCTCTCGATTATCGGTTTTGTCTCGGAAAACGGTGCCGGCTGGACTTCATCCTGCAGCTTTGCCAAGACTTCGAGGTACGGTTGCGGGAGCACGTCTGCCCTTGAGGAAAGCCATTGACCCAGCTTTATGTATGACGGACCGAGCGAGATGAACGTAAAGAGAGCCTTTTCCGCGTGGCGCCTGTACTTGGCCTCGTCGACGCCCCTCCCTTCCTTTTTGACCCACTCCCTTCTGTCGCGCCGCAGAGCCAGGGCGACCGGCAAAAGTTTCAGGATGACCCTTACAACGCGGAGCTTTGACGGCCTGGGATATGTCGCTATCGAGACGTCGTTATTATTATCATTATCATTATTATTCTGGACGGATGGTGATGGTGATGGCGAAGGTGATGGTGATGGCGAAGGTGATGGTGATACTGGAATCTCGTGCCCTTGGCCCGCCATCGTCTTTCACTTGACCTTTGCTGCGGCACTTGTGGCCGCAAAAGCCATCTTGCCGGCAGACGAGCCTGCAAGCAAACCTGCGATTACCGCGTCGACTGCGGCGTCCTTCGCGCCCTTGCCCTCAGTCTTGCGCTTTTCGTACACCTTCGC
>DASZTR010000087.1:0-8943 GCA_035547955.1 Nitrososphaera sp.
AATGCGGCAATTGCCGCGGCTGCGGCGACGTCAAGATAGATCGAATAGTGGTCGATGTTTTCCCAGTTGCTCCCAAGCTGAACCCCAGCGTAGGTGAGCACTGAGTTCCATATCAGCGAGCCAGCAAATGTGTAGGTGACGAATTTTTTAAAGTCCGTCCTGCCGAGGCCCGCAGGAAGCGAGACGTAGGTACGAATGGCGGGGAGAAGCCTGCCCGCAAAAGAAGTCCTGTCACCGTACTTTTCAAACCACTGCTCCGTTAGCTCCAGGTGGTGCTTTTTCAAAAGAACGTACCGGCCATACTTGAGCACAAACGCCCTGCCGACCTTCAGCCCGAGGTAGTATGTCAGGACAGAGCCGGCCAGGTTCCCAAGGGAGCCGGCGAGCACGACCCCGACGATGCCGAGCTCGCCCTTGGCGACAAGAAATCCTGAAAACGTCATGATTATTTCGCTCGGTATCGGAATGAGAGCGCTTTCAAGGAGCATCAGGCCAAATATGCCGGCATAGCCTGCGCTACCAATGAACGAGGTTATCGCACCTACAATCGGCCCGAGGATCTCAAGGAGCACCAAGGCAAAATAGATACCTTTGCGACGAGATTGTGCTGATAATTATTTATCTTTATCGAGCGCGGTACTGGAAGTATAATTAGGCAGCCACCCTCATCAGCATGCACAGGACGGCCTTTTGCACGTGCAGGCGGTTTTCCGCCTCGTCCCACACGACAGACTGCGGGCCGTCTATTACGTCGGCCGTCACCTCCTGGCCGCGCTTTGCCGGCAGGCAGTGCAGGAAGACCGCGTCCTTCTTTGCAAGGTGCATTATTGCGGCGTTTACCTGGTACTTTGGGAGGAACACGGCCTCGCGCGTCGCACTCTCGCCCTCCTTGCCTATCGAGATGAACGTGTCGGTGACGACAACGTCGGCGTCCTTTGCCGCGACGGCAGGGTCGGCAGTTATCGTTATCTCGGCGCCGGTCATTTCGCTTTCCGCCCGGGCGGCTTTTATGACATCCTCAAGTGGCTCATAGCCTGCAGGGCAGGCGGCCGTCATACTGATGCCGGTCTTTGCAGCGCCCATCAGCAGGTCGTTGCAGACGTTGTCGCCGTCGCCAAGCCACGCCATGCGCAGCCCCTTTAGCTTTTTCTTGTGCTCCTGTATCGTCAGGAGGTCAGCAAGTATCTGGCAGGGATGGAAGGCATCGGAAAGCCCGTTTATGACAGGTACCGAAGCAGAGGTGGCGAGCTTTTGCACGTCTGCATGATCATACACGCGTGCCATCAGACAGTCGACGTAACGGGAGAGCGTCTTTGCAGTGTCTTCTATCGTCTCTCCCCTTGCAAGCTGTATGTCAGTCGAGCCAAGGTAAATCGCGCTCCCGCCAAGCTGGTTCATGCCCACCTCGAAGCTGACGCGCGTGCGCGTCGACGGTTTTTGGAATACCATACCAAGGGTTTTGCCTCGCAAGAGCGGTCGTGCGTTTCCGGCCCTTTGCTCCTTCTTTAGTTTTGCAGCCAGCCTCAGGATGGCCTGTATGTCTGCCGACGACAGGTCTTGCATGCCTAGCAGGTCGCGCTTTTTGCCAGTATTACTACTTGAGGAGGTCTTCAATGTCATCATCTGTCAGGTATACAACCTCGTCCCTCTTGCTGTCCTTATCATCTTTGCGCTTTTTCTTCTTCTCCTCTTTCTCCTTGCGCTTGCGCTCCTCCTCTTCACGCTTTCTCTGCTGCTCTTCGTCCTTCCTGCGCTGCTCTTCTTCCTTCTTGTGCCGGCGCTCGACATCCTCCTCGTCTTCTTCTTTTCGCTTGCGCGATTCTTCAGACCTGCGCCTATCTTCTTCTTCCTGTCTTTCGCGCCTGAGCGGGTCTTCTTCATCCTTATCATCCTTTTTGCCGCGGCCAAACAGCCCGCCAAAACGGCCTCCCCTCTTCTTCTCCACCTTCTGCTCTCCCATCAGCGGCTCTTGTAGAGGAGACGGCGATGGCGTAGGCGGAGGAGAAGGAGGAGGGCCCGGTTGTACGGGGGGAGTATCCGACGGAGAGAGGTCACGGTCGTCGCCACCGCTCTTTGGCTCCTTCCTTGCAGGTTCTTCTCCTGTTCGAGTGGGAAAAAGTGGCGATGCACCCGCTGCTGCAATGGCAGGCCGCGGCATTTCTTCTACTTCTTTTTCCCGTTTTACCTCCGACACTCCTTCTATTGCAAGCGGCGGTCTCGCAGCAGTAACAGGCTGCTGCTGCAGCGGCGTTTCTTGTGATGCCTGGGGCGACGAGGTCGTCTGCTCTGCCTTCATCAGATCCTGCACACTCACGGCCGCGCTCCCAAACAGCGACGCGATGAACTTGTAAGGGTCAAAAGGTATCAGGTCGTCATACCCCTGCCCTACCCCCACATAGGCAATCGGCTTTGAAGTGATGTGCGAAATCGAAATTGCCGCTCCCCCCTTGGCGTCAGCGTCAATCTTTGTGAGGATGGCACCGTCAAAATTAGCATACTGGAAGAACTCGCGCGCTTGGTTTATCGTGTCGTTTCCCGCAAGCGAGTCTCCCACAAATAGCTTGAGGTCAGGCCTGACCACGCGGACTATCTTGGACATCTCGTCCATGAGGTTCTTGGACGTCTGCATCCTGCCAGCAGTGTCTATCAGGACGACGTCAATGTAATGCTTTTTGGCATAGTCGACGGCGTCGCGGCCGACGGCCGACGGGTCTGCACCGTACCTCTGCGCAATCACCTTCAGAGACAGGCGCTCTGCATGCTGCGTCAGCTGCTCAATCGCGCCGGCCCTGTGCGTGTCGCCTGCCGCAACTACCACTGAAATGCCGCTCTTGCGCAGGAGGTTTCCCACCTTGGCCACAGTCGTGGTCTTGCCCGTGCCGTTTATTCCAAGGAACACGATTACAAACGGGCCTTGCTTTGCCTCCTTTTTGGCCTGGATTTTTTCTACGATATCAAGCCTGCCTGCGCGGGCAAACATGCCGGCGACTATTTCCTGCAGCTTGTCCTCGATAACCCGACTTGCGTCCTGGCCTTTTTCCAGCTTTAGCCCAAGCAGGTCTTTTTTCAGCCCTACCGAGAGGTCGTCGACAACCTCCTGTGCCACGTCGCTTTCTAAGAGCTCTACTTGGAGGTCAAGAAGCGTAGAGTCGAGTATCTTTTCGTTTATCTCCTTCTGGCCGATACTCTTTGCAGCGCCGGATAAAGCCTTCTTGAGCTTGTCAAACATCTCTATCGCACGTTATGTAATACTCTGCTGCTAGCCCTCGCGCGACTGGGCGGCACGGAGCACCATGTTTACCTGTTGCTGTACCTGCTCCATCTGCGTGGCGAGCTGTTGGCGCTGGCCCTCTAGCTGCCTCATGGCGACCTCGTACTCTTTGATCCGCGCCTCGACGTAGTTGAGCGCATCGTCCCTGCCCTTTTCGATTGTGACGCCAGAGCCAAGGCTCACCAAGAGTTTCTTTGCAGCCGGGACGTTTGTCTTGACGTACACGCCTATGCCCACTGGCATAAGGGCTTCACTATCTGCATCCGCGCTTATGCCCTGGATCGTGGCAGACGCGATGCGCGCCTCTTCAAGCATCCTGCCGACGGCGGCTTGGCGGTTTAGGACGTCATTCATGTACGCCTCCAGCACCCTGCCCTGCTGGACCATCTCGTTTAATTGCTGTTCCAGCGCGTGGGCCTGCTCGGGTGAAGAAGAAGGGTGCCCAGAGCCATGAGAGTGATCGTGAGAGTGATCATGGTCATGATGAGTATGATCGTGAGAGTGTTGCATGGACGAATCGTCGGTATGCATATCAACCTCTCACTGACCTGGCACGATTTTTAAAGCTTTAGATTGAGGGGCCTTAGAGGTAGCGGATGAGAAGTCACACACACAGAGAGTCGGAAAAAGCACAGAAAAAAACAAAAACATTTTGCAGGTCGTCAAAATAGGTACATATGATATATCTATGCACATATGTGGTTGTATTTCATCATTCAGACCTGCGACACCTTGAGCATGTCAGCCATCCTGACCGCCATGCCATACCGGTCCTCCTCGGCCTTCATGTGCCGGTAGATCTTTAGCATGTCGGCCGCGTGTCGGACCATGTTGAACTTGCCCTGTATTTTTAGCTGCACGAACTTGAAGATAAGCGAGTACACCTCGAACTTTTTCATCACCGCGTCTCGGTACGCCTCTAGGTCGTGCATGTTCTGCACGAAAAGGTCGGCGCACCAAGTCGAAGGGATTATGCCTTCGCCTAGGAGGGCAAACACCGTCCCTATCGACTCGCCCACGCCCACGCACTTGCGGCCGTCGGTAAAAGGCTCGCAGTTTGCAGGCGGGCTGATGCGCACCGGCCTGCCCACTTTTTTGATGGTTTCGCATTCGTGCTTTTTTAGAAACTCCTCTATGAGCGGGTTGTGCGCCTTGGCAAAGTCGCCGGCGCCAATGTGGGCATAGCCGTTCCCAAGCGGGAAGTACCAGAAATACCCTGTCATCGAGGGGAACGCCTTCAGGTAAAAGTCGTTAAAGGGTTCTTTGCCTGGCTCGTAGCGCACCTTGTACTGCACACAGGGTATCCAAAGCTCATTTTCAAGGCGCGGCAAGTAGTTGCGGTGAAAGCCGGTCGCGTCGATGATGATGTCAAAGTCAAGTTCCAGCTCTTCCTTTTTAGGCACCCTTCCGAACTTGATGTCTGTCCCCTTTACCATGTCTTGGATCAGCTTCAGCTTGTCATAGCTTACCATTCCCTTCAGCCTTAGGTCGACATAGTTAGAGTCGTTCAGGTCGACCCTCATATGCCTGCCCTGATGAAGGACGTAATCGTCAAAGGAGAGGCCGCAGTTTTTTACAAGGCCGGACATGACGTTTTCGCACGTCGCCCATGCGCATACGGCGTCATGCTGCTGCTCAGGCATGCGCTCAAAGCCTGTCACGTGCACGTCGTGCATATCAGAAAGCCTGTTCATGAGGTACGCGCCGGCCACGCCGATGCCTGCGACTGCGACTTTCATTTCTGTGTCTGTACTCTCTCTCGCACTTGATGCCTAGAGAAGCAATAAAAACATTGGCAAGCTCGGGTACATATATACGGACACGTACACCAAATGGATTATCTAATGGTGCCGCAGTAACAGGGACATAGTACACGCACAATGTCAAAGCCAAAAATCCAGATGCCCGGCGCCGCCCGCGCCGGCATAGCGCTGCTAGTAGTGGGCGGGCTGATAGTGGGTCTCGGGACGTACTATGACAAAGGCGGAGTCTCGCTGTATGGGCTAGGCATGGTCGTAGGAGGCTTTATCCTGTACCTTGGCTCTTCAATACGAGCAAAGAGGAAGGGCCAGTTAAGGTAAGATGTACATACGCGTGCATTCCCATTGGAGAATAATAATAATAGCGGCACGCCATCAAGCTAGCAAGGTTCTCTGCAGAGGGGTTTTTTGTTGCCGTGCCATGGCGACAAGGGATTGGAGCTGGACCGCGACAATAACGGTAAGATACACTGAAAAGATGATGAATCCTGTAATTTAACGAAATATAATAGGACAAGAAGCAGACAACCACATTCTTTTATTATTTCCTCTTACCATATACACGGCGTAAATATTTCATGGGTGAATTGGAAGCAGCATCTCAACCGTCACCGTCATCATCATCATCCCGCCATGAAGAAGGGAAGACCAAGGTTCTTTACGGAACAGAGAATGCAATAGGCCAAGGAATCAAGTTCATGTCAAACGTAAAGAGGCAGATGGACATCTACTTTGACAGCAAGGGGCCGTCCATAGTCACCAAAGTCGAAGCGTACAGAAACGGGTATGCCGACATCAGAAAGAGGGGCGGAAAGATAAGGGCCTTTACCGAAATTACCAAGGACAATGTCCGCGATTGCAAAGAGCTGGCGCTGATGGTCGACGAGCTGCGCCACCTAGACGGCGTCAGAGGCGGCATCGCGATCAACGAAAAAGAGTACATGGCCACCACGGTTTTGGAAGAAGCCACCCCCCTTATGCAGGTAATCTATAGTAACATTCCTGAAATGGTAAAGCAGGGCCAGTACATCTTTGACACCATGTGGAACCAAGCGGTGCCAGCGGAGCAAAGGATAGGCGAACTGCAAGACGGCATCACGCCTCAATTAATCGAGACCATAGCCGACCCGAACAGGGTCCAGAGGCTTGCGATGGAGCTCATCGCTTCGTCCAAAAATGAGATCCTCGGGATGTTCTCGACTTCTAACGCCTTCAAGCGCCAGGAGCAGGCAGGACTAACACGGTTGTTGACACAGACCGCAAAAGAGCGCGACGTGCAGATCAGGATCATGATGCCGATTGATGACGCGGTCAAAGAATCGATAGACAGGTTAAAGGAAGAGATGCAGGAAAAGATTGAGGTCAGAAACATTGAGCCGTCCCTGCGTACAAGGATCTCGCTCATGATAGCAGACAGGAGGCATTCCCTGTCGGTGGAGGTGAGGGACGACACAAAAGAGAGCTCTATCGAAGCTATGGGCCTTGCCACATACTCCAATAGCAAGGCAACGGTACTCTCCTACGCTTCAATATTTGAAAGCCTGTGGAACCAGGCAGAGCTGTACGAAAGGATAAGGCAGCTGTACGAGCAGCTAAAGGTACATAACGAGATGCAAAAAGAGTTTATCAATATCGCAGCTCACGAGCTTAGGACGCCGATACAGCCGATAATCGGGCTGACGGAGGTTTTGTACCAGAAGGAGAGCAAAGGCAGCGGCAGTGGTGGTGGTGGAGGTGACGAAAATAGCAGCAGTACCAGGGGCAATGAGTACCACAATTTGCTCAAGATCATCAACAGGAACGCGAACAGGTTAAACAGGCTTACTGAAAGCCTGTTGGACGTTGCAAAGATAGAAAGCCAGTCCTTGCGGCTCAACAGGGAAGTGATCTCGCTAAACGACATAGTGACAGACGTCATCGCAGACATGGAGAGATCGATTGATGTCGGCAGAGCAAGATTGTTGTTCCTGTGCCCGGGAAAAGACATGTTTGTAAACGTGGACAGGGGGAGGATATTCCAGGTCATATACAATCTTGCAAGCAACGCCGTCAAGTTCACAAAGGGGAGAGGGACGGTGTTTATAGCACTGGAAAAACAAATAAGCGATGACGGCGAGTTTGCGGTAATAACAGTCAAGGACTTTGGCTCTGGAATAGACCCGGACATTGTACCAAAGCTGTTTACCAAGTTTGCCAGCAAGTCAGAGAACGGTACAGGACTTGGGTTATTCATTTCAAAGGGCATCGTTGAAGCTCATGGAGGAAAGATATGGGCCAAGAATAATAGTAATAGCAACAACGGCAATGGCAAAAAGAATGACAGCAGTGGCGCAACGTTTGCGTTTAGCCTACCCCTTGTTGAAGAAAAGCCAAAACAGCAGCAGCGTTGCACCGCGGACGCTTGAGCACAACAATAATGCGATCTATCAGTTTTTAGATGTATGCACAAACACATATGCTGTCTTTTCAAAAAAAGGAGAATCAGAGGTGCATCAGGTTATGTACCTCTGAGAGGATTACAGGTGAGCCGTTTCTGCCTACCACGGCCCTTACGAGATTCACCAGCCCTTCTGCCTTGTCCGAATCGACGATGGATACTACCGTCTTTTGATCAGAACTAGTAATCTCCATTTTTCCAGTCCCCCTGTGCACGTCAATGGTGTATTTTTGCTTCTTCCACCCGCATGCCTTTGATTCATAGATGCTGGCTTGCTGTTTCCTTGCTTCAAGCGCATCCATCACCTCTCCACAGACATTTGCAGGTATGGTGAACTCTACTCTTAGCTTGGCGGCGGTAGACTGCGCCTCTGTTGATATTTCTTGTAGAGCGGCTGCACGAACTCTAAATTCCGATGGGTTTAGTGTTTCCATAATCTAAGGTATGCAAAGCGCGCAAATTAAGCGTCGCTCATTGACGAATAACTTATCGATTGATACTTACGAGTCGATAACTAATTTAGACGATATGGCGAAAACAGGGCAAGAAACAATTCGAAAAACAAAGGCCTGGGCAACTTTGGCGTAAAAAAACTAGAAGTCAGCGTCCCTAGCCAAGGACATCATTGATCTTTTTCAAGAATGACCTTTTGTCGACAGGCTTTCTCATGATATCGTCCATAGTAAGCCCCGGCAGGATGCTCACCATCTCCCTTGCGGCTTCAAGGGCAGATATGAAGATGATTTTGCATGATGGGTCCATGGCCTTGAAGCTTTGGTGCAGCTGTAGCCCATTGAGGCCGGGCATCCTTATGTCGAGGATTACAAGGTCGTAGTAAGAAGACGGCCGCGAGGTAAAATCACGCAGTGCCTCGTATGCATCAGAAAACGCCGACACATTGTAGCCTGTAGGAGTTAGAAAATACTGATAGGTCACTATGATGTCGGGTTCGTCGTCCACTATCATAATGTTATAAGGAGGATTCTTTTTTCGAGTGGCGACCGGCTTTGCAATAGCTGCTGTTTTTGATGTTATTGTTTTTTCTCCACCAAAAGAGGGCAGCAGAGAGGAGCCAGGCTGATTAGGAGGATGGTGCTGCTGTGTGTTCTTTGGTTTTTGCCGCATCTCCCCTTGCTCCTCCGCAAGGGATCGTTTGGTCTCCCTCCTGTCATTATTATTACTACTACTGCTATGTCCGCTGCCAGCTACTACCATCGTTCTTCCTGCCGCCGACGATGATACTGTAGCGTCGTCTAGCAACTTGGTGTTGACCTGCCTTCCGACTTCAGTGATGGAAACGCAGTCGCCTCTGTCAGAAAGGCACGTCTCTATCCATCCGATCAATTTTAACATCTTGATATACCGGAGGCAAACGTTATAGTTCAAGCCGGTTTTCTGGGCAAGGTTGGTCCTGTTTATCGAACCTACCGACTCGAGTGCATCGAGCATCCTCTTTGTAACGTCGAATGAAAACG
>DASZTR010000088.1:0-4206 GCA_035547955.1 Nitrososphaera sp.
CTATACCGTCATCATCATGAGAGAAAGTGACGGAAAGCAGGTGTTCTCCGAGGTCGTACACGGCCATGACGGAAAGGTCAGCATCCGCTTTATCAACGACGCTTCTCCAGCAGGCACGTACACGGTCAGCGCAAACTATGACGTCCTGTCGGCAAGCTACGTCGCAGACTTTGGGAGCCCCATAAAGGTACAGGGCCAAGTGTTTTCCATTGCGGACAACTACAAGGTCGCAATCGAGGTGACAGGTATCGACTTTGATAACCAATTCCTCCAGCAACCCTTGAAATACGACTTTGTCCTGCCGATGGCTCCAAAGCAGACGCTCACAGTAAACTACCAGAACACGACCTTTAGCGTAGGCGCGTATTCCTTAATGACAATCAGCAAGGCTGAACTAAAGACGGAAAGCAGGCAGCTCGTCCTTTCCTATCCTATACCTACCAACACAACAGCGCATCCGGACGGAGACGTTACGATAAAGCTAGAGGTTCCAAAGCAGATGATGTCCGGTCCTTTTTCCGCGTCGCTTGGCAGCGGCGCGGCTCTGGACATCAGGGAAGATACATCAAGCGACCAGATCACGAACCTTGTCCTGACAGGCAAGCACGATGATGTTGTTCAGGCGGACGCCCCCGTAGGCGCGTCGCAAGCAATAATCATCACGGCTGCGAATGTTGTGCCGGAATTCCCAGTGGAGCTGGCAGGGTCAATCGCGGCAATCGGGTTTGCAGTGATAATCCTTTACGTCAGAACCCACAAAATGCAGGCAAGATGAAATTTTTTGACTGCCGCTGGCACCATTTGACGATGCGACCAAATAGCCTTGTGTAAAAAAAAGTATATGGGCGGCGAGTGATTTGAACACTCGACCACCGCTGTGTAAGAGCGGTATCATAACCAGGCTAGACCAGCCGCCCGCTGTTCATGCAAATTTGATAGCCCTATAAATTGCAAACGACTATCTACAGAATTGCAATCATATCAGGTAATGCCTTGAGCCTTCGTGTACCTGCCACGTACAAACAAAAAAATACTATTAGGCCTGTGCTGACAGAAAAGAAAATCGTGTCCATAGCAAAATAGCTCACATACTGCTGCTGAATTTCTTCATGAGACTTGCGCATCAGATTATCGCACAGGTATAGCTCTGGCATGCCACTTTCATCCAGTCGCCATTTGCGGGCGGTTTCGCCATCATCATTGCCATCTTTACCAAGCCTCATATAGACAGGAATTTGTATCACTATTAAAGGCCAAGGCGCCGCGCTAACTAGTGCCATTGCTATACCAAGAATTGCCAATCGACAATAAGGGGCACAGGCACAATAAGATCCAGTATACCAATCAGTTATGATTTTGCCCGAACACCGTTGGGCTGTTATGCATTGTATAGTATTGTGGCTTTGCCCAAGGCACAATGCGTATTAGCT
Source organism: Nitrososphaera sp. (assembly GCA_035547955.1). Classification (GTDB taxonomy): domain Archaea; phylum Thermoproteota; class Nitrososphaeria; order Nitrososphaerales; family Nitrososphaeraceae; genus Nitrososphaera. The sequence continues at coordinate 1,431 of DASZTR010000088.1, forward strand.
GCGCCCTTGAAAGACTTATCACACATATGCAGGAAGATTACCGTGAGCTTTCAAAGCAAGAGATTGACAGTGCCCTTGAAAAGATGCCCGGCTGGAAGGTGGCAGCCGACGGCAAACTGCACAGGTCGTTTGAGTTTGGCGACTTTTCCGAGGCGTTTGCGTTCATGACCCGGGTGGCGATAGAGGCTGAAAAGCTGAACCACCACCCCGAGTGGTCAAACGTCTACAACCACGTCACCATCGACCTGGTTACACACGACATTGGCAACAAAATAAGCAACTATGACGTGACCCTTGCGCAAAAGATAAGCGAGATCCGCGGCTAGTCGGCGTGCTGGTCAAGCCCCCACCTTGAGCGAATGCGCTCTTCGAGCTTGAAAAAGACGACCCTGTCTACTACCATACCGATGACAAATATCACTATCATCGTCGCCATTATCCACCCCATGTTGCCAAGCTCCCTGCCCACGCTCAGGATGTGTCCTAGGCCCACGAGCGAGATGATTATCTCCGCGCCCACGAGTGCGTGCCACGCAAATGACCACGCCTGACGTAGCCCGATTATCAGCGTCGGAGTCGCCGCCGGCAACATGACGTGGCGGAAGAGCACAAAGCCGTCTGCCCCCATGTTACGCGCGGCGCGCATGTAGATAGGCGGTATGTTGCGCATGCCACTGTACGTCGACATCATCACCGAGAACACAGAGCTTATCACCATGACGAACAGGACGCCAAAGTCGTTATAGCCTATGAGAAGTATTGTAAAAGGCACCCACGCTATGCTTGGGAACGATTGTAGACCCACAGAGAAGGAGCTCATCGTCTTGCCAAAGTCCTTAAAGCGCACCATCGCAAGGCCCACTGCGCCACCGATGGCCACAGATATCGCAAAGCCTGCCACAAGCCGGCCCATCGTCACGGCGATGCCGACGCCAAGCGACCCCGTAGAGGCGAGTTCCGCAAAGGACTGCGCGACAGAGATTGGTGAAGGGAGAGACTGGGCCGGAAAGACGCCTGCAAGGTAGATCACCTGCCATATGGCCCCAAACGCGGCAAGAAAGAGCGCGATGCTCGCAAGGTCGTTTATGGTAGACGCGCCTTTTCCCCCATTCTTGTTATTCCTGATATTTTTCCCATGAGCTTTAGTTTTTTGCTGCGGCATCATTTTGATGAACGGACCTCTTTTCGTAGTGTCGCCGTCATGGGTGACGTTGCTGATGCAGCAATAACAACAATATCTAGAAGGGCAGCATCAGTCGCGTAATTGATCGTGTAATGATAGGTTAGCATACTTTTTTCACTCTCTTATCGTTTCGAGTCCCCTTTCCTGCAGCACGCCGTTGAGGGCCTGCAGGTCGAACATGCCAGAGAGGTCCGGTTTTTTGTCAAGCAGGCCGAGCGCGTACGCGTCGTTGGCCGCCTTTTGTACGGTCGTCTCAAGCGGGTCATAGGTGAACTCCATCCTTGTGAGGGACGTGCGCAGATCGTCCTCGTCGAACCCCGCGCCGAGTATGCCTGCGACGGCGGTGTTGAACGATTTTATCGCCTGGTCATTGTGGGCGTTTATCCACTGGGTCTCGCTTACGTGTGCTTCAACTAGATTCTTGACCGCTCCAGGGTTGCTTTTGATATAGTCGGCCTTACAGACTAGGAGCGAAGTCGCAAACTTGCCTTCCTCCCAGAGATCCTGCTCGTTGACTAGGACGCGGGCACCGGCCTCCCTGACGAGCCTTGCGCCCCACGGTTCGGCGACCCACGCGCCATCCAGCTCTTTTTTGGCCATGAGAGTCAGCATGTCCGCGGGCTTGACCTGCTGTATCTCGGGGTTGCCGCCTACGAGTTTGACATCATAACCGTGCTGTTTGAGAAAGTTCCGCAGTGCCACATCCTGTGTGTTGCCCACCTGCGGCGCAGCGAGCCTCTTGCCTGCCAGGTCGCCGGGCGAGTTTATGCCGGCTCCGTTTCTGACGACAAACACCGCGCCCCCGCTCGACACGCCCGACACGACCTTAAGCGAGCCCTCAGATATCAGAAAGCCGTTGACGGCAGGGTTTGGACCCATGTACGAGCAATCTATCCTGTTTGTAGACAGCGCCTCGACTGCGTCAGGACCTGCGTTGAATACCTGTGCCTGCAGCTGTATGTTGCCAAGCGCCTTCTGGTAGTCGCCGTTTCCAACGCCGATTACTGCCTGCGCATGGTTGATGTTTGGAAAGTAGCCCAACCGAAGCACGCCAGAGGGACCCGACGCCCCACTGTACCTGACTATAGGATGGCCATTTAACGCGGCGGAGGTGCCCACCACAAAAGCGACAAGGGCGGCCGCTATGCCCAGTTTGAGCTTAAAGTCCACTGTACTTTTGCTAGAACGTACAGTGCAATATAATTGACATCAAATGCGCAATATGCTACCAGCAACCTAGAAATATATGCAGAATTTGCGTATATCATGTGCTGATATAGGATATGCTCGATGGACTGGCCAGGAACAGGATTGACGCAAAAAAGCCCCGCAAAGAGGGCCTGACGTGCAGCATCGACAAGCTTCAGGGGTTGGACAGGGAGAACTTTGCCATGATAGCGCCATTTGTAGACGTTGTCAAGGTGTACGGCGCGCTCCCTATGATGGTCTCTAATGATAGCTTGAAGAAAAAGATCGACTATTACCACGGCTTTGGTATCAAGGTCTCAACTGGGAGCACGATAACAGAGTTTGCCATAGTCGAGAGCTCGCTTGAGAGGTTCGCAAGAGAGGCCGCAAAAGTGGGCTTTGACA
>DASZTR010000089.1:0-12980 GCA_035547955.1 Nitrososphaera sp.
GCATATAGGTGTGCTACCATTGCATTTGCTTGCACTGTGTACTGACTGGTTTTAGGTCGGCAAGCGCAGCAAAACCTTACCAAGCCAACACAGTACGTATACACATCATCATCGGCTCCGCCGACCTGCCTCCATTTCCTAGAGATCCATACGCACGTATGGCATCGGCGGAGCCGTGATGCTCTGCATATATATGCACACATACACATGCACGTGGTGTTTAAAGGCCGGTGCTGCGATATGGCAGATTGCTATGGCTGTGAAACGCATCCCCCTTTCCAGAAAAGACGTCAAGCTATTCCACGAAGCTAACGTCTTTGACAAGGTTTACAACGCCGGCTACCCCACCGCGGCGGCATTTTTTATCGGGTACGTCACTGGCAGAAATAACGTGGCACCCCTGTCAATAGTCAAGGCCGAGTCCGTCAGCATTGAATATGAAAAGGACGGCAGCAAGGGATATCTGAAAATATCGGGAAAAGGGAAGACGGGTCAAAAAAAGCGGCGCTAACCATTCCTCTGGCGCTGGATCTTGAGCGCGTGAGGCTGCGTGACAGCAAATGAATATCTCTCTCTATCTCTATCTCTATCTATTCCTGCGGCCTGACTATGATGATGATAATAATAATAGATGATATTGATAGCAACAACCGCAGTAGTAGCAGCCGGCTTTACTTATTCTTACTATGTTCCTGAGAATTTTCTCTCGGACCTTGTCAGGTCCACTATTACGCTGCTCGTAGTCATTGACCCAATAGGGATTGTGCCAATCTTTATGTCGCTAACCATGCAAATGGAGAGGAAAGGACGGGCAGATGTTTCCAAGACCATTGTGATAACTGCAACCGGCCTGCTCTTTGTCTTTGCGCTGGCCGGCACCCAGATATTTAGCATATTTGGGATCTCGATCTCTAGTTTCATGGTCGCTGGCGGCGTCCTCTTGTTCATCGTGGCAATAGAACTTTTGACCGGGGGATGGAAATTCATCGGCGGATCGGATACCGCGGCCGACACGGGGGTGGTGCCGCTTGCCTTTCCATTGCTAGCCGGGCCCGGAGCCATAACTGCCGTCATAATTTCGCTAGAGACGACCGGACTGGTGACTACTGTGATTTCAATTGCACTTGCGATAGCCGCAACGTATGCGACGCTGTGGTATTCTGACAGGATATATGGGATACTTGGCAGGAGAGGCTCTTTGATAGTCACGCGAGTCTTCGCGGTGTTTGTCGCGGCAATTGCTGTGCAGTACATAGTACAGGGCGTCAAGACGCTCTTTGCATCTTGACGCATGCACACATACAAAACATTGGAACAAGCATCGGCTAATTCTGCAATCTCATTTTGCTGATAAAACTAATGTGTGTGTGTGCGCGCGCGTGCGCGTACATGCATATATGCCGACAGTGTAAAAGGGTTGTGCAATGCATTATGTATGATGCATCTCATTCTACTTTTGCGGCACCTCGCTTGCCAAATCCGCGTGTATGTGCCTCTATATCATAATCGACGGATTGTCGCCATCGTCAAACATATGAAAAAATCGCCTACTCTTGATATGTAATGACGCTACTATTGTTGTTATTATTATTTGGGCAGAGATTCAACCTGCAATGATCTACTATTATTATTGATTATTATTGCATACATTTGTCAGAATCTTCTTCCCTGTCTCCCCTAGTATTTCGGCAAACACGCATTCAAAAAGAACCGGACTTTGTATCATGGCCGTGCGTATGTCCATTTCGCTGTCCATTTAAATTTCCACCACTGCTGAAACCAGCGCGTCAAAAACATAGGTGCCAAAAATAACGTGCTACTCTATCATGATTGCATCAGCGGCTTTTTCAGAATTGGCGATGCTCTTGAGCGCCACCTATTTCTCGTCATGACGCCTTGGAACTACAATGAAAACATAGCCCTCTTATATCGTTAGGTGACGATGCGCTGGGTGATGTCTCGGCAAAATGCAAGATGCCTCTTGAAGAAGGTTCAACAAAGCATAAAACAGAGTCATTGGTTTTGCACGTAGAGTATCTACTGTGGAAATGAGAACGTTCCTATTGCTATCGATGTCAATATTATCATCAACGTCGTTATCCTGCAGCAGCGCGAAAAATGATGCCCTGCTTCAAAAAAGGACTTGACACGCGACGCGCTTTATGAGCGCCTTCGGTCTTTTGGGGTAGATGTCGACTTTCTCAGAAAGCTCGACTTCACCGATGAAGAGCTTGCCGCTCTTGAGGGCATGCTGGCAAGGCTGATGAAAAATCGTCGCCATTAAATATATGCGCCTACATTGTGCAAGTCGAGCTCGGAGAGATCTTGTTTGTTTCTCGAAAAAGGAGATGGAAGATAATACAAGAAATATCTCTCTTTCCTCCTACATACCTAATTCTCTTGACCCTTTGTCGTCGCCTAGGAAATGGTAATTTTTGTTGTCTGCCTGCAGAATTGCCTAGCTATTTCAATATTGTGTCCTACGATATATATTTCTGCACTCTGTGGCGCTCATACCGGGGCCACATGTATTGGCTTTGTTGGGTGGACTTCTCCCGGTCTGGCGCTACCCTTTACTGCCGTTGTAGCCTGGACAACAGTGAACGCCATTGAGATGGCAAATCCCTTGGATATCGCCCTGTAGCGGCTTTCACAAGAGAATCGTGAGCAAAAGTCTTTAAGGAAAAATCGTCCATCCTACTGTTGAAGGTGAAAAGGGTGGACGGCAGCAAGGCGGGGGTTGGCAACAACAACAACGATGACAAACGATGGCCCCTGACGCAGCGTGAAAAAGACATTGAAATTGGCGTTTCTATGGCGAAGATCCTGACAGGGCTTTGGAGATTGCAAAAGAGCCCCGGCAAGATCTACATCCGGGGCTACCGCGTGCATCACGGCGCCTTAGGGCTTATCGGCGCATTTACAAGCGCGTACTTTGACAAGCCAACCGCTTATGGATTTTTCAAACACCTTATGGACGATGACCGTCAAGACTCACACGAATGGTTTTCGGGAGAAAGGCTGTCAAAAAAGTAAGTAAATCCTTTAGTTGTCAAATGGGTGGCAGAGGAGGAGCCATGCTGAAATAGTAGTTATAGTTATTATCATCGAGTTCCCTAACCCAAAATATCCCCTATCTCGTGAGCAACAACCATTTTACCTCGTACTCTGTTGTCTATCTCCGTCACTATTTCAAGTACCTTTAACTTTTCTAAAGTGCTAATCCTAGGGCTCTTTTAGTCCTAATTCTAAGGCTGAAAACTCTTCCTTTGTCATCTTTAAATATATAATAACGATACAAGCAAGCCTTAGGTGGGATTCGGACCCACGACCTAGGGTTTACGAAACCCTCGCTCTGCCAGGCTGAGCTACTAAGGCGCTCGTTTTCAATGACTCTGGTATCGCTATTATAATCATTCGCCCTTTCACTTCGCTGCACAGCAAGAGCAGGCTGATATACATAAGTACTAAACAAGGTGCCGGAAGCAGACAATACATTGCTTAAATAACATCGGACCGAGAAATCGTCATTGTGAACCTTAGGACCTTGGCAGGAAAGGCGCTCAGATCGTTAAGAGGACCGAAATACAAGACTCCTGCTAGGGATGCAGACAAATACCGTATTCAGGGCAGCTGGATGTACGTCGACGACCGAGATTCTATGCAGCTGACAAAGTACGGCATCTATGGTCCGGAACAAACCTCTTTCATCAAGAGTCTCGTAAAAAGCGATTACGTTTGCCTTGACATTGGCGCAAACATCGGCTATTTCACCCTCATAATGGCAAAGCAGGCCAAGCTGGTGCACGCGTTTGAGCCAGAGCCGAGAAACTTTGACATTCTGCAAAAGAACATAGTACTGAACAACATACAAAACGTCACACTCTACAATTCCGCGGTGTCATCAGAGGCAAGCGACAGAGCGACGCTGCATTTATGCAGCATGAACAGGGGGATGCACCGCCTTTACCAGTCGCATTGGTGCAAAGAAGGTACAGTACAAGTCCAGACGCTCAGAATCGATGATCATATACAGCAAGCGGATTTTATCAAGATGGACATTGAAGGCGCAGAACTTGGGGCGCTAAGGGGGATGAAAAAGATGCTGGAAAGTGGCACCACACTCCTGATGGAGTTCCACCCCCCAAGCATCGTCGAATATGGCGCCGACCCTGGCGACGTTTACGACTTTATGAAATCTCTAGATTATTCGGTAGAGATACCGGGACGAAACGAAGACGTGTCCCTTCAAGAGTTGGAGAGAATAGCCAACGAGAAGGCCGGCACCAACATCCTGTGCAGACGCCACTCCTCCTAGCCTTTTATTTTCTCGTCAAGTCCTTCTTCTACGGCAGAGAGCGAGGGATCTTACACAGGATATGAAAATTCACACACGCCCCTACTGTTGCTGCTGTTTCCTTTCTTTTTCCGGCGCCAGCTTTAATAATACATGCGAGAGAATTTCACTGTAGAATTGAAAGTATCTATATCCGGGGCAAGGGGAATCTATGGTCCTGATGATCTGACCCTGAACGAAGCGGCCCGGTTTGCCGGCCGCTTTGCAAATCTCATAAAATCAAAAAGATGCATAGTGGCCAGAGACACCCGGCCTTCCGGCCACATACTCTGCCAGACGGTCTCGGCAAGCCTGATGGCTGCCGGCATCGACGTGTACAATCTAGGAGTCGCGTCGACCCCTGCAGCGTTTCGCGAGGCGCGGAAATACGGCGCGGGGATCATCGTCACTGCGTCTCATAACCCTCTTGAATGGAACGGGCTAAAATTCATCATCGAAGGCCGCGGGCTGTTTGAACAAGAGCTGGGCCAGATGCTTGCGTCAGATCCTTATGTGAGCCAGGACTCGGGCAGTGAATACCCTGCTGCTACAAGCTACGTCGAAGACGTTGCAGCACTCGTCGCGGACGCGGCTGCAGGCCGAGCAGGCACGCAGGTCGGAATAGACGCCGGCGGTGGGGCGTCCTGTGGCTATCCTGAAAAGCTGTTCAAAAATCTCGGCATAAAGTTCCAGAGCATTAATGGCGTCCCGGCCGTCTCCTCGCGCGGACCAGACCCGACTGCAGACGATCTTGCCGACCTGCGCGCTCTGGTGACTGCAAATAAGCTGGACCTCGGCTTTGCACTCGACCTAGACGGCGACAGGCTCGTAGTCGTAAATGAGCAAGGCGAGAAATTGAACCCTGACGCCACCTTGCTCCTATGTGTCGCCCGCGCGGTGGACCTCGGCGCGAAAAAATTCGTCACAAGCATCGACACGAGCGTCGCCATCTCCAAGTACATCAGGGAGCGCGGGGGTACGGTGGAGCACTCTAAGGTCGGCGAGGCAAACGTAGTAAACAAGATGCTTGAAACAGACGCCGAGGCCGGAGGGGAAGGGAGCAGCGCCGGCTTTATCATGCCCAAATTCAACATGTGCCGCGACGGGCTCTTGGCTGCGGCAACCATCGCCACACTTGACAAAAAAACGATGGCAGACTGTTTATCATTTGCGTCGCAGTTTGTGCAGGTGCGCTCCAAGATAGCCGCCGATTCGTCAGTGCATGCCCGGGTAATCGAAAAGCTTCCTGATGCGCTAAAGGCGGAATGCTCTCAGTTGGTTACAGGCGACGGCGTCAAGGGGATAATCGACGAGGATTCATGGGTATTGGTGCGCCCATCAAACACCGAGCACGCCATCAGGGTGTCCGTCGAATCGCGCTCTGCAAAAGCACAGTCGCTGTACGAAAAGATGAGTGGAAAGGTCCGTCACATCTATGAAAAAGAATCATCATCGTCAGCAACTAAATGAGAAAGAGATAATCCGGATACTCTCACGGGCTCAGGACATATCAGACCTTGAGGACGTGGCTGAAATAGCCGTCGCCGATAACCGCCACAGAAGAAATGACCTCGTCGTCTTCAAGGCCGACATGCTAGTAGCAAGTACCGACGTGCCCCCACAGATGAGCCCGCGGCAGGTCGCAAAAAAAAGCATAGTGGCGTGCGCAAGCGACCTTGCTGCCAAGGGGGCAAGGCCGTTGGCTGCGATGATCGCGCTCGGCCTACCTGCCGAGCTCGCTAGCAAGGCCTACGTCAAGGAGCTTGCAAGGGGGTTCCAGGCGGCGTCAAGGGAGTTTGGCGTTAAAATCGTAGGCGGTGATACGAACGCTGCAAAGGAACTTGTCATCGACTGCAGCATGGTGGGCACGATTAAAAAAAATGGATATTCAAGAATCCCAAAAAGGTCCGGCGCAAAACCCGGTGACGCAGTAATCGCTTCCGGCCGGTTCGGATATTCAGCGTCAGGGCTTGCGGTCCTGCTAAAAGGCGCCAAGGCGCAGGGCGCGTTTGGAAAAAAAGCTGTCGCCTCCGTGCTTGAGCCAAAGCCAAGGCAGGCGTTTGGGCTTGCCCTCGCGCGATATTTCTCGTCGTCGATTGATTCAAGCGACGGCCTTGCGGCCTCGCTCTATGAAATCGCTATTCAAAGCGGCGTCGACATCGTGATAGATTATGATGCGGCAAAGGCAGAGGGCGTGCAAGAATTTGCCGGTCTAAACGGCCTTGACGCGCACGAGCTGGTGTTCCATGGGGGCGAAGAGTACGAGATAGTCGCGACGGTGCCAAAGTCACTGCTGCAAAAGGCAAGGGCGACTGCAAGAAGAAGAAAGATAGGCTGCGGCCTGCACGTCATCGGCAGCGTGAAGGACAAAAAAGTCGCTGGCAGAAGGGTCACCGTCACGACAGCAGAAGACAAGCGCCTGATCGAGAATCGGGGCTACCTGCATTTCAAGAATAGTTAGCCAGTGAGATGCTTTTATCTATCGCGTGGTGCCATAGACCGGCCGTGTTTGGCAAGGCAAAATGCAAGCTCTGCGGCGACGAGGTAAGGTTTGCGCTAAAGCACCTCGACGAAAAGCACCCAGAGGTGATGAAAGGCGAGACGAGCCGGGACAAGATGCAAAAACTGATAGAGAAATATTTCAGCTAGCTTGTTATGGCATTGTTGCTTTTTTTCTTCTTCTTTCTTCATCTGTCCTCTTCCTCCTCATTTTCTTCTTTCTCTTCTCCTTCTCTTTTTGTCGACTGCCAATAGTCCATGATGCTCCTTGAAAATATGGCAGTCAGGTTAAACGCTGCAAAAGCTGTGAAATGCGCGATAATGGACGTGACGCCCGCCTCGACTCCTGCCCCAAGAAGCAGGTACTGGGCGTACGGCCTGACGAAGATAAATACAATGTCAGCAGCGGCCACCGACGGCCACAGGCGCAGGGCCATGACACAGACCTTCTGCATTCGCTTGCCCCTGTCAAGCTGCATGAACTGCCCGCGGTTGTCCATATAGAATATGACTAGAAACCCTGCCAGCGCGGCAAGATAGTCGGCCGCGGCGGATGCTACTGAAATGCCTGCCTCGCCAAGGGCGGCGGCTGTAGCCAGCTCCGCCAGTAAGAGGCCGGCCGCTATGCCTGCCACCTCCCCTATCGCAAGTTGCTTGTTAAACGTCTTGTATTTCCTGGCGTTGCTTGCCAGGTAGCTAATGTACTGTCGGATTCGCAGCAACCTTGACAAGCGCTATTCTTTCCTTGCAGGCTCGGATAGACTCGTACACTCGCTCCGCGTAGCTTTGTGCCAAGTATTTCAAAAACTCGTACTGGGCCGGTAGCGAAATGCCCATTGCAGAACTCTCGTATTCTCTTACGAGGGCCAAGATCTTGTCGAGGCTGTTACTTCTTACTACCGTCTGCCTTATCGAATCTGGGTTTGCTACAAGCTCTGAAAAGGGCACAGATTTGGTCGCAGCAAGGATAAAGATGTTGGGCAACTTGTCATAGAGGTCTTCTTCTAGGTCTTCCAGATCGTCTTGGATGTCCTGCAGCGCCTGGTTGTAATGCAGGACCAGGGAGACGTTGGGGTTATAGTTGTCAAGCTCACTGTCAAGGACGCGCCCGTAGATAGTGGGGGCGTCGGACGACTTGAACATGTTGTGGTATCTGATTTCTTTGTAAGAAAAATTGAATCCCTCAATTAGCCTCTCCTTCATCAACTTCTCGGAATCCCAGAACGGCCAGCACTGCGCAAACGAAAAATGCACGGCATATTTCAGGTATCCCTCGCTGTCTGCCTTGACGGATCTGAGCAGTTCTTCTGCCGTGCGCTTGTACTTCCGGTTCCCTACCTCGTAGAACCTGTCCATGAGCACGATATAGCGCACGAGCGACTTGATTGTCTTGTAGATCCTAAAAGAGATGTTGACATCGCCAGTGTCAGAATACGCCGCAAAAAAATACGTAGCAAAGTCTTGGCCTTTCTGGTCTATCGCCTGGAACAACGCAGATGGCGCAGGGTCTATGGCAGTGAGGAACTTTGAAAGATCGTGAAGGCCCTGTACGAAATCATTCCCTGTGAGCCTAAAGAGCCCTTTTGACTTTTTCTCCAGAGCATTAATCTCTGAAAAGTCAAGGCATCTTTTCTTTTGCTGCGTGGTGGCAACTTTTGCAGCGGCGCACTTTTGTCCCTTGGCAGGTGGAGATGGAAAATGCAATGTCTGGCGCTTTGCAGCCTGGCGTGCCGTCATCATCGTCATCAATGTCTTGGCGTTCTTTTTTGTGTCTGGTATTGTCTTGCCCGCTGCTGCCGTTTCGCCATATTCTTGCATTTTCCCTGATTATTGATATTATATGAGAAAAATAAAAGCTTTGGTTGTGATTTTATGATTAAACTATGATATGGGTTATATGTATTTCAAGTATCCTTTTTCAGCAAGATAACTTTGTCGTTTTTTAACTTAGTTTATTTAATTTATTGCATAATATGGGTATTTAATTACCTAAAAGTGTCAACGACTCTTTTTCTATACCTAATATCGCCATAATCGGAGAAACCAATTGTGAATGGCAGATATTTGCATATTATGATGGCTTTGCGCGGCGTTTGCACTATGCATGTACTTTGGCTGACGCAAGCTACCCAATTAGTTATGTATCTGTATGTGGGATATACGTTAAATAGTAGCGTATCAATTTGAAAACATATACTTTGAAAATCCTTGTAGCTGAGGACGAGCCAAACATTGCCAAGGTCTACAAGATTTCTTTTGAAGAACGTGGTCATGATGTTATAGTCACCCATAACGGAATGGAATGCCTTGAGGAATACCATCGTTACCTTGAGGAATCCCGCAGCCCTTTAGCCGCTCCTTTTGACGTGGTCCTCCTGGATTACAGGATGCCCAAGAAGGACGGTATGGAGGTGGCAAGGGAGATACTGACATTGGTCCCAAAACAGAGGATAATTTTTGTCTCTGCCTATGTGCTTGAAACCCTGCAGGACGCGGTAAAGACGCTTAGCAAAGTCGTGGAGATGATGCAAAAACCGTTCGAGATAGACGATCTCATATCGCTTGTCGAGGACGCCAGCATCTGGAGTGGCCTTGAGCAGCTTAACGCCAACGTTGACGAGATTCGCAAGATGAATGCCACTCACGACCAGCTGCTCGGCCTGTACAACGGGCTGAGGGCAATCCAGAAGGGCCGCGGGATCGCCAACTAGACCGCTGCAGCAGGAGGGGAAGGCTGCTGCTGCGATGGCTGCTCAAAGGGGAGCCTTATGACAAAAGTCGCCCCCTTGCTTCCGTCGCTATATTCACTGTTGTACAGGTATATCGCACCGTGATGGGCAGTCATTATCGCTCTGCTTATGAATAGGCCGAGGCCGCTACCGTGCCTCTCGCCTTCGCCGACACTCCTCGTGATGAATTTTTTGAACATATTTGGCAAGACGGCGGCCGGTATCCCACCCCCAGTGTCGCTTACAAAGATGTCGTACCGGGAATTTTTTGCGTCTACTTTGGCCTCAATAGTCACCCGCCCCTTTGTAGTAAACTTGGCTGCATTGCCTATTACGTTCATGAGAACCTGAGTGATGCGCTGCCTGTCAATGTCGCAGTACGCCGTACGCGCCCCTCCTTCTTCGTCTATGGATACAAGAAAATCTATCTCTCTGCCAAGCTCACTCGTCTTTATCGTCTTTACGACGTACTCTATTATCTCCGAGACGTTTGCCTTGGCAAAGTTGTACCTCAGGGTGCCGTTTTCTATCCTGCTTATGTCCAGTATATCGTTTGCAAGCTGCGTCAGCCTGCGCGCTTCTTTGAGAACCGAATCCCACGCCTCTTCCTGGCTTATCTGCCCTTTTTTTGCAAGCAGGGCAAGTCCGAGAATCGGCTGGATGGGCGTACGGAGCTCATGCGACGCGATGGCTATGAATTCGTCCTTTATGCCTTCTTTTCTCTGGAGCTCTTTATTTGCCGCTTCCATCTCCCTGTTTGCTTGGTCAAGCTTGGAACTCTCTGTTATCGCCATGCCTATGACCGTGCCTCCTATGCTGCTGTCGTGCCATGCCGACGCCGCAAGTATCCCTGGAAATTCGCTGCCGTCTTTTCTCTCTATCAAAACATCTACCTCCTTGATGCTGCTCTTGTTGTTACCTTGGCTACAGCCATCCTTATCTTTGCCACAAGCGGCGATGGCTTCTCTCAGCAGTGGCACCCCGTCCTTTCCGGCGACGATATCAAAGACTTGCGCTCCTGCAAGGTCGTCTTTGGAAAATCCCGTCGCCCGCATAAAATAACCATTTATGCTCATTATCTTGCCGCCAGGGTCTGTAAAGCATATGAGCAGGGGAATGTTGTCTGCAAAATCCCTCATTATTTGCTGCGGCTGCAAACCACACATATTTCTCTCTGCCATGAAAAGCATCTCTGGAAGGCTTTTTATTGTTATTGGCTTTTGATAGGGAAGCCCTGTTGTTATTCTCTGTCTTTCTGGATGGTTGGCTTGTACGTTCCTACTGGCGGGATATTCCGCATTCTTGCCGTAATAACGATATATACTTGTATGGGTTTCTATATTATTGTTAGAGTACAGGGGGAGAGGGAGTGTATGTGCATGTATGTACGACTATCATGCTTGCGAGCATTTGCGCGGGAAACAATGAGCCTGGATGGCGGTGAGTGAGTGAGCTTGCATTCTTCGATGGAGAGCGACCGCAACGCCGTGCTAAAGCACGCCTTTGATAGGGAACTGATGTCCCTTGGCTCATCAATCTATCAGACCATAATGTGGCACATGGACGGCAGGGGCGTATTCTCAAACCCGCGAGCCATCGACATCAACTCCCTATACTTGAACCTCCAGGAAATAATGGGGCCGCATGCAGACATGATAATGGACATGACCTGGGAAGACTTGGAGAAAAACCACGGCGCAAAAGACTCCGAAAAGTCGAGAAAGAGCTTTGACAAGATACGCAGGTGGATTGACGCGCAGCGAGCAGCAGGGGAAGGAGGCGCATAAACCAAGTTGGAGGAGATAAGAAAAGAAAAGGTGATAACAGAAATCAAGCGCGGCCGCAAGAACCTGGTAGTCGCGCTGGTGGGCGCTATCGTGGCCATCAACCTGATGGTGTTTGCGACGACATCGCAGTCAGACGCCTTGGTAGCCGGAAGTGACCTTTCCCGGATACTGACGGTGGGGGCGGCGGCGGTGATATCTGTGATAGTGGTGGCAAGGCAGAACGTCAGCGGGATCTTTGGCCGGGCGTACCTTGCCCTTGCAGCAGGGCTCATACTGTGGCTTGCTGCAGAATCTGTGTGGGGATACTATGAGCTGGTCCTCCAGATTGAAAGGCCGTTTCCATCCATCGCCGACGCACTGTGGCTGTCCGCCTACGGTCCTATAGGTTTCCACCTCTTTAGCATGGCTCGGTTCTATGGTCGTGGGGTTGGGAGGTACAAGGTGGCAGCGGTAATAGCTGGCATGTCTATATTTATGGGGCTGTACATAATAGAGCTCGCCGGCGTCACGCAGCTGCAGGGCGCAGATGCCGATCTCGCTATCGCAATAAGCATAGCCTACCCGCTCCTTGACACCGCGCTGTTCATGCCGGCTATACTCATAGTTCTCAACTCTGGCAAGGGCTACCTGACCTCTGTCCCCTGGATTTTTATCGGCTGGATAGCTCTTGGGATAGCCGACACGCTGCTCGGTGTAGCGCAAGTGCAGAACTTTGACGGAGACCTGTTCCTGATAAACGCGTTCTACGTCATCGCGTACCTTGCCATGGCAGCGGGACTCTGGTGGTACAACAAGTTCTTTATCTTTGACAAGGCCAAGTTCGGCAACAACAGCATAAAGTCCGCGGTCGGTTAATTAGCCCGTCCTGCCAAATGTGCAGACAGAGAGAGATACAAGATACCTTTGGCCGGCTTTAAAGACCTGTTTTCCAAGCAGTCAAAAGAATATGCCGCTTCCCGGCCGACGTACCCAAAGACACTTTTTGAGTTCCTTGCGGGGCTCGTAGAACACAGAGGACTGGCGTGGGACTGTGCGACGGGAAACGGGCAGGCCGCCAGGGCACTTGCAGAATATTTCGATTGCGTGGTGGCAAGCGACGCAAGCAAAGAGCAGATCGAAAACGCGCAGGCAGGCAACAGCTCCAAAGTCCGCTTTAGAGTGTTTTCCGCAGAGAAGCCAGACCTTGCTGATGCGAGCGTTGACCTCGTTACGGTCGCGCAAGCGCTCCACTGGTTCTGCCTTGACGATTTTTACCGGGAGACCCGGCGGGTCGCAAAAAAGGACGCGGTAATAGCCGCGTGGACGTACGGGCTGCATTCAATCAACCCTGAAATAGACAGGGTCACGCAAGCGTTTTACGAGGACATTGTCGGCCCGTACTGGCCACCTGAAGTCCGGCACGTGAAAAACAGATACAAGGACATCCCCTTTCCGTTCCCGCCGTTAGAGGCCCCGGATTTCAAGATCGAGCTTGAATGGGAACTGAAAAACGTAGTAGGCTATCTCTATAGCTGGTCTAGCACGCAGAAATACATAGAAGAAAACAAGTCTGACCCAGTAGAAAAGGTCTATCTGGACTTGCAGGCGGCGTGGGGAGGAGGAAAAAATGAGGAGGAGGGTACCAAGAAG